>NZ_JBHTGY010000011.1:0-170409 GCF_042676305.1 Paenibacillus sp. GCM10027630
TCAAGTCCTATTTTTCATCTTCAGGCAAAAAAAGAGCGGGCTATCTTTTCGATAACCAGCTCTTTTTTGATATTTAGCCCTATGCCTTAACTTAATGACATTGCCCTCCCGCCCGGCCATTATGACCGTAGCAAGAAGAGCTGCTCTCCCTTATAAAGCTAACCTTTTTCTTTGCAAATCCATATCTCTTTATGGCCTGCTGCTTCTATTATTTAATCACGATCGTATGAACGACATTATTAGTGCCTCTCAATTCAACTGAACGGTTAGGTGTCAGCTGTGAACGATCGCCTTGAATAGTACCATTGGAAGTCGTATACAGGAATGTCACATTCGAAGTTGTGTTGTAGTATACGTTGTTTTGAACCGAACCATCGCTCAATAATTTGTTAATGGAAATGGAGTTAACTTGATCGCTGGAATTTGTTGTATAAGAGTTATACGTTCCGTTTACTGTAAAATTAGTTTGTTGATCATTCGCAAGCGTTGTTACAGCAACAAATACCACTTTGCCGCCGGAAGTACGAACAAGAATTTCATCGCCTACTCTTAACTCGGATGCCGCTACGGATTGACCATTGCGAATAATCGAAACATTCGAAGCAAGCTCGGCGCTATAGGATTGGCCATCTTTGATCACTGTCAAAATGTTGTTGCTTACTGTAAAGCTCACTGAAGCTGTGAAGTTAGTGTTATCCGGAAGTTGGTTGCCACTGCCATTACCCAGCTTCTTTACTTCTACAAAAATGGCTTTGCCTCCGTACGTGCGTACGATTACTTCGTCACCAGCTCTTAGTTCGCTAGCAGCAACTTTAGCTCCATTGCGGAAGATGAACGCGCCGGAATCCAGCTCTACGCTGTAAGGTTGACCTTGTACAGTCAATGTTAGCAAATTATTGCTTACTGCTGTATTAACCGTTCCGCTGACGGATGCATTATCGGGCAATTGGCTGCCTGTGCGATCTAATAAAGCTGCCAATTCTGCACGAGTTACCGGATTGTTCGGACGGAAAGTGTTGTCTTCGTAGCCATCAATAAGCTTTTTGTCAATCGCAAGAGCAATATAACCTACGGAACCGGCTGGAATCTTGTTAGCATCCTTAAAGGTCAGCTTCGTATTCATCTTGGCCTTTGCTTCATCCTGAAGCTTCAATGCTTTGATCAAAAGTGTAGTTGCCCACAAGCGGTCTGCTTCCTTACCAGGGTTGATCATGTCATCGGATTCCTCGAACAAATCGTTTTGCAGCGCAACGCTTACATAACCCGTTGCCCATGAATAGCTGCTTTTCAACTTGTCCGCGTCCTTAAAGTTCAAGTTCGCCGCTTTGGCTTCAGCAGATTCAGCTTGATCGCGAAGTCCCATCAGCCTTACAGCCGCAGTAATCGCTTCAATGCGAGTAATCGTTTTACGTGGTTGGAAGGTTCCATCCTCATAGCCTTCAAAAACTCGTTTGGAAGCCAAGCTTGCAATGTAGCGAGCTGCCCACTCTACATCGGCGCCTTTTACATCGTCAAAGGACAACTTAATGTTTAAATTTTTAACGTTCATGTTGTTAATATAGATACCATTGTTGTTTTTGTCTTTATCGTTATATTTGGTTTCAATCACATTCTTCAAATCGCGTCCGCGATCTTTATCCTTGTCGTTGCCTTTGCCTTTATCATTGCTTGCAAATGCTGCAGTGGAGCCCCCCATAACCATGGCTAGTGTCAATCCTGTTACGACAACCTTCTTGAATGAATTATTCATCATCATTTCTCCTTTTTGGTTAGGTGAAGAGCCAAATACGGTTCAACCGGATGCCAGCGGCGGATTGAGGGCATGACAAAGATGCCCTTGACCTGCCAATGAATCTTTGGCGATCAGGATGTAGTAGTTTCGCCTTCCCTGCTATGAATTTATCGTGGAACATGATTGAGGACCTTCGCGAAGAGTTCCTTGGATTTACTAAAACTTTCGCCATACGAATAACTTTTGTGGGGGTCATTTTGATCGACTTCTGCAAAATATGATAAACTAACAACGAAAGAAACCTATTTATAGTAAATAGCGTAAAAACAGATAGGTTGCTTTAGTGGAGTTAGAGGAGGAAATGTACGTATGAAATGGAGAAACAAAGGTCTTTCTATAGGGATCGCGGTATTAGCATTAGTTGCCTTGGCTGCCGTGTACACGTCTATCCCTTTCTTTAGTAAAAACAGCACAGGGGACAAGCCTTCACCAGTTGCTACAGCAGATCCGTCCAAAGAGGGCAAAACAGAGGGGAATAAACAGCCCGCAACACCGCCAGAACCCCCTATTCCATCAGAAAAAGTCGATATTGCCGTATTCGGCAGCGAATTAGAAGGTCTTTATTTGGCAAGAGCAGCAGCGGACGAAGGCTTGAAGGTTAAGGTGCTTGATCCGCGAGAAGCATTCGGGGGCCAGGTGCTGCAAGGGGAAATGCTGTTCTTGGATGAAACGCGTGACGATAAGCATCAGCTGTTAGTTCAAGGTCGGGCCAAGGAGCTGTTTGACGGGTTCCGTAACGGAAAAATCCGCAAGCTCCCTGAGTTTACACAATATTTTGACAAGCTGAAAAAAGATATTCCTATTGAGTCAGGCATTAAAATTCAAGACATCAAGCAAATACCGGGCCAATTTGGGCCGCATGCGATAGAATCCGTCACTTATTCGGGCAAAGACGGGGCAAAGAAAAATATTAAAGCTGATTACTGGGTGGACAATACAGACTTCGCCGCACTGCTCAGCAAGCTCCAATCAACCCGTATGCCAGGCCTAGAGCAGTTCTACGGCCAAAATAAGATCGAATACATGAGCACCGGAATGATGTTAAAATTCAAAAATGTCGATTGGGGCAAATTTAATTCCAGCTTCAACAGCTTAACCCCGGAGCAGCGCAGTGCCAAATATGGCGGAGGCTCCGTGAGCGAGAGCTTTGCGATTGGATTAAGCGGCATGACAAATAGATATAAGCCAACCAATGATCGAGTATTCCTGAGGGGCTTAAATGCGGTGAGCCAGCGCGACGGCGAAGTAATAATCAATGCATTTCTGATCTATACCGTAGACCCTTCGGATGATAAATCGGTTGCAGAAGCTATGGAGCTTGGAAAGAAGGAAATTCCGCTTATCCTGAATCATTTCCGCAAAAATATTACCGGCTGGGAAAATGCTGAACTGAATGGTTTCCCTAATTATTTGTACATCCGTGAATACAATCATTACGAGACCGATTACGTGCTTAAACCTTCTGATATGCTGGGCGCCCGAATGTTCTGGGATAATGTCAGCATCGCCGGATACCCGCTTGACCTTCAAGGAACAAGTGAGAATAAATGGGGCATCGAGATGGGCCGTCCTGATAAATATGGAATGCCCCTGCGCAGCTTTTTGCTCAAAAATTATGATAACGTCATTGTAGCAGGGAAAAATGTAGGGTCCTCGGCCATCGCTTACGGAAGTGCCCGCATTCAACCGAACACAAGCCTTGCCGCAGAATCAATCGGTATTCTATTAGGCCAGCTGCAGGGCAAGAAAAAGCTCCGTGAGCTCAAAGAGCCTGATATGCCTGCCCTCAACAACTACCTGGAAAGTAAATACAAAATAAAATTGACCGGAGTCACCGGCAATAATAAGATCGCAGGCTGGACGGCCGATGAAATAGCCAAGCTCGACACCGGGGAAATCGTCTACCCTTCTTATGTGAACAAAAGGAAAAAGTAAGCTCAGGCCCCAAGTATTGAAGTATCGGAAAAACCCCTGTTATGCCTCTTGAGGCGCAGGGGTTTTTGTATAGAGATTTTTATAAGCTTCTGCTGACAAACATCCCTGATTCCTTGGTTATGTGGAGCTTGCCTCCGTGTTCATCCATTTTGGCATTAATAAATGCTCGGAACGATTCCGCTTTTAACGGATCCAGCACAGTCTTGCCTCCCGCTAAGCCATTGCATGATAAAACATAATCGACTAAGGCATCGCTCTCGGTAATAAGCAGCGCATCCTCATACTGGACTATGGAAACGTCAGCAAAAAACGACAGCAATTGTTTTTTCCCATTATCCAGAGAAAAGTTAGCTTCGATTGCTCCTAATACTTGCTCATACTCGGAATTCGGATCAAACTCTTTAACCAATTGTTTCATTTCCAGCATATTGTTGCTTCCGACTGTTGTCGCGTAAAAGATTCCGCTCGGTTTCAAGACTCGCCTTATTTCCAATAAAGCTTTCTCCCGGCTGTCTACATGGTACAGCATATGGTTCGCTATTATAATATCGAAGGTATGATCCGGATAGTTAATGTTTTCTGCGTTCATTACTTCAAATTTTAATTCATTGTTCAGAACGCTTAGATTATTGCGCGCATCATTCAACATCCCTTCGGAATAATCAGAGACGGTGATGTCCCAATGAGAAGGAATTTTACTTGCATTGGCCATCCATAATAAGCCGTTGCCTCCCCCCAGTTCGAGGACCTTGGCAGGCTGCGCTTGTTCAATCTGATCCATTACCCAGAAAGGCCAAGGATATGGATTAGTGCTGAATGCAGCATGCAGGCGGATTCGAGCATTGAACTTGTCGGAGTTTGAGTACTGCTGGTCTTTTAAACCCTCGTTATTCATCATAGCGATTTATCACTCCTTGATTTCCGTTTGGTCGGGTTCGAGACGCCATTCCTTCATCGTATCCGCAAAACGCGACAGCATTGCCGCGAATACACTTACATCCTCTTCATTCCATTGCTTTAGTATCAACTCTAAACCGTCGACACTTCTGTTGAGAAAACGGATCAGCACTTCTTCCCCTTCGGTTGTGAGACTGATCAAACTTGATCGAAGATCTGTCGGTGCAGTAGTAACGGCAATCTGTCCGGCTTGCTGTAACGATTGGATACGCCGGGTGATGGAGGAAGGATTAAAATCGAGCTCCCCGGCGATATCGGACGGACGGATCTGCCCCCGCAATTTGATAAGCATAAGAATTTCAAAAGCGACCCGGTCCAGGTCCTTCCTTCGGTTCTGCGCCAATTTGAATTCTTGAATGAATCGCAATGTTCCGTACGCCAGCTTTTCAAGCTCTTCACGGTTCTTTGTCAAATATACCAGCTCCTTTTGAACTGTCGATATCCTCAATATAAACTATTTGTTTGCACAAAGCAAATATATATGGCTCTGAACTAGTCTCCTATGTCCATTGTCTGCCCGCAAAGATTTATCGGTTATAGTGATTTTCTCCCTGTTGAGCTGATGTGAATTTGTATATACTAACTGTTAACTATGAGGAACGGAGTGATGTTATATGAGCTTAATTGTTAAAGATATCCAGATGGAGATAAAACAGCAAGTGTTGAACCAGCAGAGGGAGGACCAACGCGGAGCATAAGCTTCATAGGACCTTCCCCCTGCTCATTAGAGATAATTATTAGGGAGGATCCATGGAAAACAATCATTCATTAGAAACTTACGGCTTTCAGCCGTTTTTCGCTAATCAGGATAAGGAAGGCTGTGCAATTGGGCGTGTTGCATTAGAACATAAGCATTTGTATCGCATATACGCCGAGGATGGTGAATGGCTGGGCGAGCTGTCCGGGAAAACTCGTTACGAAGCAGTCCGACGTGAAGATTATCCGGCTGTTGGAGATTGGGTAAGGATGACCAAGCTGCACGAGGAGCACAAAGCGATTATTCACGGGATTCTTGAACGCAAAAGCAAGTTTTCGCGTAAAACCGCTGGTTCAACTACGGAGGAGCAGATTGTAGCGACCAATGTGGACCGCGTATTTCTTGTAATGGCCTTGAATCGAGACTTTAATGTACGCCGGCTCGAACGATACCTATTGCTGGCCTATGAAAGTGGAGCTGCTCCCGAGATCGTCCTGACCAAAAAGGATTTGTGCGACGATCTGGAGACCCGGCTGCGCGAGGTGGAGTCCATCGCCTTCGGCGTGCCCGTCTATTCCGTCAACAGCTTGGCCGATGACGGAATTGAAGAGATCGCGGCCTCCCTGCGGCCGGGTGAAACCATCGCGCTGCTCGGCTCCTCCGGCGCGGGCAAATCGACGCTGCTGAACAGCCTATACGGCGGGCAGCGTCAGAAAACCGGCGGCGTCCGCGATGGCGACGACCGCGGCAAGCATACGACGACGCATCGCGAGCTCGTCGTCCTGCCAAGCGGCGCGTTGATCATCGACACGCCAGGAATGCGCGAGCTGCAGCTGTGGGAAGGCAGCGAATCGATGGGCGCAGCCTTCCACGATGTCGAGGAGCTGGCTGCAGGCTGCCGGTACTCGGATTGCCGGCATGAGCAGGAGCCTGGCTGCATGATCCGATCCGCTCTGGCGGACGGAACATTGAGCCAGGAGCGGATCTCCAGTTACTACAAGCTGCAAAAAGAGCTTGCTTATAATGAGCGCAAGATTAATGCTGGAGCTGCCCGGGCCGAGAAGGATCGTTGGAAGAAGATTCACAAGAATATGCGAAGTAATACCAATCATTAATCCGGGCACACACAAAAAAGCACCTGTTCCAAAGGGAATCCCCTTCCGATCAGGTGCT
This sequence comes from Paenibacillus sp. GCM10027630, assembly GCF_042676305.1. Classification (NCBI taxonomy): domain Bacteria; kingdom Bacillati; phylum Bacillota; class Bacilli; order Caryophanales; family Paenibacillaceae; genus Paenibacillus; species Paenibacillus sp. GCM10027630. Next base: position 6,555 of record NZ_JBHTGY010000011.1, read on the forward strand.
TTTTACTGTGATTGATAACATTCAAACTCATCTTCCCTGCCTCACCGCAGCTTTAGGCCTAAGCTGAGCTTCAAGCTGTGCTCAAGAAAGGTAATGCTCTTAATCCCGGCCAACTTCGGCATGTAGTCATCTAGAGACACTTGAATCGGCTTCAGCTGAAACCATTCAGGAGGAAGATGCATATGTCTGATTTGAGTTCCCGTATGCACAACCATTACATAAGGCTCCTGCCAAGATACAGTGAATTGCAGCATAGCGCCAATTCGCCACTGCTTCTTGTAAAGAAGATTCACATCTGCAATTAGCTCGTTTCCATGCAGTGTAAATTGTGCTCCTGTTATCTCAAACTCATTATTATTGGAATTAGAAGAATTTCGAGCAACAAGTGCTTTCTTCAACAGGTTGTTTACCTCCGGCTCCGTCAACTCGACTTCAAGCTTCCGGGAAGCGAGCATCTCAGCCAGCTTGTTGCGTACCGACAAATCTGTATAAACCAGATCCAATGTTGTCTGCGGCTGGACATACCAATATAGACCTCCAGCCAGCAGTGCTATTAACAGAACCCCTACAATAATTACCCGCAGCAGCTTCCCCATGCTCCTGTTTACGGCTCCTCTCCGAATACCTCCCACAAGAATTAAAGCAAGTACCTTACGTCGTTGGCTTATCCGGCTTGTCCTTCAACCAACGCGGCGCTCCCTTGTTCTTGCGCTCCCGCTTAAGCTCACGCTCCGACTTCCGCTTAACAGCAGGCGCTGCCGGTTTTACAGAAGGCTTGGCAGCTGCCGGCCTGGACGACACATCAGCTGAAGTTGCCACTTGAGGCTTGGCCGCTTGTTCTTTTGGCAGCTTCCAAGCGCCAGCTTGCTTTCTGCCTTCGGCAGCCTTTGGTGCTTGCTCTGAAGCGGAACGCCGTTTGGCTGGATCTCCTTGCGAACGGTGCTGAGATGCAGCTGAACTGCGGCTCTTCCCCGGTTCGTAGATTTTGCCGTAAGCCATCTCTTTTTCTTCAATAGTTACATCGAGCGTTTTGGAAAATTTATTGATAATGAATTGCTCTTTAGGCGTAATGATGGAGATCGCAGTCCCCTTCTTCCCCATACGTCCTGTTCGGCCCACACGGTGCACATAATGATCTGCATCAATAGGAGGGTCCAGATTAATTACATGAGTGACATGAGGGATGTCCAATCCGCGTGCTGCAATATCGGTAGCCAACAGCAGTTGGAACTTGCCGGCGCGGAAATCCTGCATGACCTTGGCTCGCTCCTGCTTACCCGCATCTCCATACAGCGCTTCGATCGATAAATTCGCGAACTTCAGCTTGCCTACAACCTCTGCCACAGCATCTATTTCATTAATAAACACAATTGCAGCCGGCGGGTTGTACAAGCGGACAATTCGGCGGAGCATGTCGATCTTCTCCCGCTCCTGGCATACAAAGTACATGTGTTCCAGTGTTTCCGAAGTTCGCTGCTGCGGATTCACCTGTACATATACAGGCTCCTGCATCCAGCGCCCGATCACTACTTTAATGGGCTCGGGCATTGTCGCCGAGAAAAACAGCATTTGACGTTCACGCTGCATCCCTTTGAAAATAGCTTCTGTCTCGTTCATAGAACCGAGCTCGAAAACTTGATCCACCTCATCGACCACAATAGTCCGCACATAATGCATGCTTATTTTACGAAGCTTCAACAGCTCAAGCACTCGTCCCGGTGTACCGACTATGAGATGCGGACGCAGCTTCAAGCGGTCGATTTGCCTGGTGATGGCAGCACCGCCAATTAAAGATTGCACACGAATACCGCTATCGGCTGTAAGAAGCTCTATCGTTTGTATGATCTGTATGCCCAGCTCTCGTGTTGGAACCAGCACAACCGCTTGCAGATCCTTAGAGCTTTTGTCTATTTTATGCAGTAAAGGCAGCGCGTACGCCAACGTTTTTCCTGATCCGGTCTGCGACTGGGCCACCACATCCTTACCCTGCAAAATAACGGGTATCGATTCCGCCTGAATAGCTGAAGGCGAAGTAATATTTAGATCCTGAAGCTTACGAACGTAAACCTCATCAATATGTAATGCTGCAAAACCGCTGTTCATCGAACTCCCCCTTTGTTATTAGCATCATACCAATGCATGCCCCCAACATCAAGGCTTGGACTTGCTCATCTCCCTGAGCTTCTGTGATATCCATGCAAAAACGGCATCCAATGCTTTCTCATCCGCTGCTTTTGGAAAACGGTGCTCCAATCCCTCGTACAGCTCCATAGCATAATCCTTGCCTGCTCGCTCGAGAGCTTCGGCCAGCTTATGCGCGTGGGACACATTGACTTGGGGATCCGCTGTTCCATGTACAATCATAATAGGAACCTGTACCTGCTCCAGCCAATACACGGGCGAGCGGCTTTCATAAGCCTCCGGCTCCTTGCGCGGGTGGCCTACAACCCGCTTAAGCATTCTCCGCAGATCCACCCGCTGCTCATAGGTGTCGAATAAATCGCTGACACCTCCCCAAACGACAACCGGACCGGCTTGATTGCATTGCTTGGCCGCAAGCATGGCCATCATCGCTCCTCGCGAAAAACCGATCATGGGCACAGGACCCGGCTGAACCTCCGGCAGCGATTGTACCAGCGTAATCGCATGGCACACATCGAAGCGATCCTCTCCGCCGAAATCCTCCTTGCCCTCCCCGCCTTCATTGCCGCGGTAAAACGGTGCAAACACAGCATATCCCCGCTTCGCCATGGATATAATGCGACGCTTGCGGACCATACCTACTTTGCGGATTCCCCCGCGGCAGTAGATCAGCCCGGGGCTTGGCTTCCCGGTGTCCGGCACAGTCAGGTAGCCTTTGACCTGCAGCCCTTCACTAACATAGGTTAGCCTATACAACAAAACACCTTTTACAAGACTGCGTAATGGTACCCGCTCTATCATAGCTCCATTGGCGGAGCCATTTCCTGATTGAGACTGCCTTTCCTGCACGGTTTCCAACTCAATCACTCACTCCATTCTCCGGTGCTGTGCAAGGTAGCGACCTTTTTTTGACAGAATTCTTTTCGTGCGCTAGACTTACTTTGAAACATTGAAGTAGCGGTGTTCTAATAATCTGAAATATGTTCTGAAAGGTGGAGTCTTTTATGAATTCTGAATTCCATACCGAGTTCGATGCACTAGTCGAAAAATTTTCCGAGCTATTAACCGGCAATACTTCTCCAGAATTGGTAGAGAAAATTAAAATCTGGTCGGTTTATAATCATATTCACAAAACGATGCCTGCACTCGCAAGCCACTGGAACCAATCTCATCCTGAAAGCAGAGCGGTCATCCGCAGTTTATATGAAGAGGTGCGCAAGCTTAATCTGGAGTTGAAGGAAAAAAATCAGAAGCCTGAGGAAAAATAAGCCTATCTAATTATCCCCTTTTATTGCAAGTCTATGATAAGCAGCGCAAGGACGAGGTAGCTTGCTTCTCACTTCTTATTCATCATTTTTCCAGCTACCTTATCAAATGCGCGCGGAAACAGCTGAAACAGCTTCACTCCAAAGCCTGCTACGAATGGCATATCGATCTCAGGAATTCGCCTCTCTATGGCTCTAAGTACTTTATCTGCTACCTGGTCAGGCTTCAGCATAAACCATTGTATGTTCTTTACGTAGTTGCCGGACGGATCAGCCTTGTCAAAGAAAGGCGTATCAATCGGACCTGGATTAATAGCCGACAGGTATACACCCGAGCCCGACAGCTCCTGGCGCAGGCAATTCGTAAAACCTAACACCGCATGCTTGGTAGCCGAATATCCGGTTGATTTGGCAGAGCCAATTTTACCGGCCATCGAAGCGATGTTCACGATATGGCCGTTCCTCGCCTCCAGCATATGGGGAAGCACTGCTTTCGTACACCGCACCGTGCCCATGTAATTGACATCCATCATACTTTCTATTTCATCCAATGATGCTTCAGTAAACGTCTCAAACACTCCGTATCCGGCATTATTAATTAAAATATCAATACGCCCGAAGCGATCCATTACTTGCTGCATCGTCAGCATCACCTGGTCGGTGGAGGTGACATCCAGCCTGTAAATCCCATGGGGCCTTCCATTCAGAGATGCCGCCACCTGTGACAGCCTATCCTCCGAGCGTGCCATCAGAACAGGTACCGCACCACGTTCAGACAGCTTTTTAGCCATAATCGCCCCGATCCCGCTGGACGCTCCGGTAATAACAGCAATTTTCCCATTGAACATTGGCTCTTCCTCCACAACTTTCTTTTACAAGCAAAATACGCAGCAACCAAAAAAAAGTGGAAAGCTTCCTTCCATAAGGAAACTCCCACTTTGTATTGTAAATGATTTTGATTATACGATCAAAACTTGAATATCCAACTCACCGATTCCTTCCATAATCAGAGGGATCGTCAACGCCTTCTTAGGTAAAAATCCTGCGGATGTAGCGGAATGCAGCAATTTGGGAGGAGTAATATCCACCCTGACGCCTTGATTAAACAGCATCGTGCTTGCATTGCCGCTGATCATATTGCCGAGCTCGGAAATCGCGCTCTTGCTCATCTCATCCATCTCGGTTATAACATAACCGCCCATCATGGCGGATACCACCTTCAAGGCTACATCCTCATGAAGACCGAATACGATATCGCCCTGCATTTGTCCGGTCATTCCAATCTGGATCCAGATGAACTTCTCTACAAATTTTACGTCTTTTATCCCAAGTTGTCCGGTCGAAGGCCTGATGTTAGCCACTTGCTCTATGACAATTCTAGCTGACTCCAAAAATGGATTAATATATTCTGCCTTCATAAATAAATCGGTCCCCTTTGCGACAAAATCCCGTAGATTTATAGGTCTTATTATTGATACATTATACCTAAATATGTCGAATAAGTATACCATTTTTAGAAAACAAGAGCTGACATCAACCACTTATGGTCTAAAGAGCGCCGCCTGCCAGCTTGGCAATTTCGGCTTTTTCCTCCGGGTATTTCAATATAAATGCTTCGTAAATCGGCATATCCGCTTGCCCCAGCTTCTGCAGCGAAGCCAAATACCATCTGACAATCAGCTTCGATACCTCGGGGTTCCTTTGGTCATTCACATTCATATGCAGAGCCTCAACCGCTTCTTTATAATTATGCCGGGAATAGTTCAATTGCCCGATAATTAACGATATATCCGGTTTAATTTCGAACGGTTCACCCTGCATTTGTCCTTTGGGGAGACTTTTTAACGACTCTTGCTTCGATAAAACCAAGCGATACCAATCCAATGCCTGATTCCAATACTTGACATTCGCCTCTGTCTGATTGCCGGCCAGCGCTCTGCTGCCAAGCTCATAATTCAATGCAATAGCACGTGCATACCAATTGGGTCCTCCCCGGTTAACATTGAGCCCCCAAACCGTTTTCATTAAGCTGCGTTCGGTTATCATCAGCGCTTCGTTGAGTTTGCCTGCTGTTGCATTCTGATTGTATTCAATTTCCATAGCTGGCTTATTATAAGGCTCCTTGCGATCAAGCAAGGCCGCTATTTGCCTAGCTTCCTGCTCATACCGGGCATCCTTGGTTTGACCATAAGCCTGATACAGCAGCTGTAATTTCATTACTAAGTAAGCGGGATGCTCCGGTGAAGAACGGATTGCCGCATCCAATGATTCAAATACTTCCTCCATGCTAACATTTGACGGTGAATCCATCTTTACTAATGCTTCATTGTAATAACGGTTTCCTTGCAGCTCTCTTACAGAGACAATAAGAACAACAATCGAGAGCACAGCAATGGCAGCAGGAAATATGTACCTGAATACGCCTTTATTCACATATTGAATCAAGCCTGCCTTACCTGCTGCCAGCGTTTGCTTGATGCTAGCGGACAGTCCTCCCAAGCAAAGAAATACAACGGCAGCCAAATAACCGTAGCTCATCTCAAAATCTAGAATGCTATGGAGCAGGATGGATACTGAAATCAAATAAAAAACTTGGTAATGTCCTCTTTCTTCGCCCTGCTTGAAAAATTGCCTCGCGTACAGCCCATAAACTGAAATAAGTAATGCGACAAGCGCCAAAAATCCAAGCAGCCCGGTTTCCACCATATATTGCAAGAAGAAATTGTGAACTTGCTCTACGAGATAAGGATTGTTTTGATATTGCTGGTATAAAGTAGTCCAGCCTCCTCCCCCTGCTCCAGTAACAGGGTAATCCTTAACGATTTTCAACGAGTCCTTGTACATCGTCAGCCGTTCCAATACACTGTGCTGCTGAAAATTAATGGAGAGCACACGCTTTTGCAGATCAGAGGGAAGCAACTTGACTATCCCATTATTTTCAGAAATAAGGAGTAAGGCCAGAAGCCCAAAAACAATCATAGCACCGGGTATGAACAGATTGGCGAAGCGGTAATTATTCAGCTTCAGCACCTTTTGCTCCAGCCTCGGTATTACATAGCGTTCGCTGCACAATATGATTAGACCGGTAATAATGGAAACAGAGCCCATAATAAGCCAGCCCTTCAACGATTGCGGGTCCAAAATGCTGACGGTATTAGGGTTCATTGGATTCCCGCCGGTAACTTGCTTGAACAAGTCCGTTGTAATCTTCCTGATTGGCTCAGTAATGAGCAATGCACCCGCGGAGCCGATAGCCAAATAACTGAAAAAGCTGATTTGCCGGATGAATGTATAGAAAGGAAGAATCGCCAGCAATATGATCGGCAGCATCACAAGTCCGCCACGGGAAAGCGTCAGGAAAAAAGACAGCAAAAGCGGCACAACCATACTGCCATGCAGTAAAATTATATACCATCTGCGGGATCGCATCAGAAGCCATAGAGCAGATAGCAGCAGAGCCAACAAATAAGCTGCATATGCGTTTGCATATTGAAAGACGGAGGTTAAACGCAGCCCCTCGCTCCCCAGCATAATCGCATCTTTGTAATAAGCGTTGCCAAACATGTTCATTAAGCAGTAGAAAACCGCCGTATAACCCGCAAATACGATCCCATACTGCATCCATTGCGCTCCTCGCTGCTGTTTGGCGACAACAGAGCCTATTGCAAAGAAAGCCGCATACATGATATTCAGCATGACCATGAACATGGCATAATGGCTGGAAGCTGCCTGAAAGGAAGCTATGAAATAAAAGACAGGGATGCTCCACACCCCTAAGGTTAATAAATCTGCAACACTCTCCAGCTTCCATCGGTAAAAGTAATGAATGCTTAACAAAAACAGCATAATACCGGCAGTGATAACCGCAGAATTCAAAGGCTGCTCATACTGCACGGAATAGCCGTAAAAGAGCGCTGTTTGAAAAAGGAAACCAAATAAAAACAACCCGATAAACGAAAGAAATATCCAGTAAATTACAGACTTGTCCAGTGATGCTTGATACATTAGTTCCTTGTTAGCTTTATAAGAATACTTTGTACTTGCTGTCATCTCCAACCTCTTCCCACACATTTTTTACCACATCTGGTAGACGCGTCAGGGTTGGAAAAAGTTTCATAATTAATTTCGAACGCCCATCATATTGCCGGAGCTATAACGCCGCAGCCCGTAATAAAAGAATGCCGTGCCACCCAGGGACAATAATACAGCCACACCAGCCGCCTTAGCCAAAAATAAAGGTTCGACCGCACGCAGCAAGCCGATTGGCATATAGCTGATGAAGCCTGCGGGAATTACCGTAAACAGAAGCAGCTTCCCCCAACCGGTAAAAATACCTGTCGGATAAGTTGAAAATGCAAGCAGTCCATTAAACATCTGCTGGCTCAACCCTTCCGCGTTCCCCAAAAAGAAGGCTAGCGACTGGAAAATAATAACGAAGAACATAAAAATCAACATAGCAATAAGCAGGGCAAGTGCAAATTTGAGCAGCCCTATGGCCGAGCAATCGCCGAATAATCCATACAAAATGACTGCGAATAATATATCGCCAATGGCTGCAACCGACATACGGCTTATTAGAATATGAAGCAGCACCGGTTTGGGCTGTGACAGGAAAATATCCAGCTGCCCTGCTGCAATAAGCGAAGCAAGCCGGTAGGCGTTGCCGAACAATACAGCAGACAAGCCGAAGCCACCCGCGCTTACAGCCCACATCATCATGACATCCTGCAGCGACCAGCCGTTCACGACTTGAAACCGCTCGAAATAAATTCCCCAGAACAAAATCCAGACCGTATTGTTTACTACCATCATCCCCGCAGTCAGCAGAAAGCTCATGCGGAATTCCATCGCTCCTGCTAAATTCAGCTTCCAACAGCTCCATACAAAGGCAATGAGTCCTATACATTTATTGATCATTCGAAATCCCCCCCCCTTTTGGCTATCCTCCATTTACATTCAGTTTCTTCACACCTCTCAAATACATAAACCCGACTACCGCAGCCAGCACAGCTGCCCAGACCGCTTGGGTCAGCAGCATCGAAAGCAGCTGTACATCAGCCCATCTCACCACCGTTTTGGCTGGGAAATAAAGCACTGTTTGAAAGGGCAACCAGCGGCAAATGGCCTGCAGCTGCTGTGGGAACAGCTCCAGCGGCATCAGCATACCGCCTATCGTGAACAGCATTTTATGATATACGAATTCCAGGCCCCTTGTTTCCTCCACCCAAAATGAACATAAAGCCAAAACCATGTTAAGCAAAAAATTAATCGTCACCGCACCAAAGGATATTAGCAGGAAACCTGCCCAGCCCCAACCGAAGGATGGCCAACCGAACATAATAACTCCAAGCAATCCTCCAATACATACATTGACCAGTAAGCGGATACTCACTTCGCTCACATACCCTACATAGTGATAACCGATATAGCTGAGAGGGCGGGTCAGCTTATAGCCGACATCACCGTTCTTTACTTCTTCCTCGATTTTGGTCGAAAGACTTGGAAATGCAGTCGTAAGCGCTTCTGCGAATAAAATATACCAAATGATCTGCTCATAGCTGTAGCCTTCGATAAGTGCCGTGCCTTCACCTTGGTAAGTGACACGCCATAATTGCATAAATATGTACATGATCATAATGAGAAAGATGGAACGAATAATAAAATCGTATACATAGGCAAAATGATTTCTTAAAGTTACCTTGCCTATAGCGCCATATTTGATCAGCTTTCCAAAAATAGAAGTGGATGGCGCACGCGGCTTGTCAAAACCGGCTTGATTTCTTACCAGAAGTCCGCCGGTTGCTTTGCTTTCGTTCCCTGCATCTGCCCGCATGGCTGCTACCTCTCTTCCTCCCGTTGAATTCCTGATTCCTTGGCGTAAATGTGGGTAATGATCTGCTCCATTGGCGGATCTTCAATGGTCACATCGACAACGCGGTAATGGCCTACGATATGCGCCAGCACCTGCTCGATACTAGCCTCCGTAGTTTCGACGGAAAGCTTCATTATGCTTCCGTCCTGCTGGAGCACTTCTACGCCAGGAAAGCTGAACGCGGCTCCAGGCTGCTGCAGCTGCAGGTGAATGGTCTTAGCGGTAAGCAGATCCCGCTTCATCCGCTCCACATCATCATCCAGGATGACCTGGCCATGATTGATTACTACGGCACGCTTGCACAGCTGCTCGATATCGCCCGCATCATGGGAGGTCAAGAAAACCGTGGTCCCCTCTTCACGGTTCATCTCCAAAATCAGCTCGCGGATTTTGTGCTTGACGATAACATCGAGCCCAATGGTCGGCTCGTCGAGGAATACAATCTTCGGCCGGTGAAGCATGGCGGCCGCTATCTCGCACCGCATCCGTTCTCCAAGCGACAGCTTGCGGACCGGTGTGTGCAAATATGGCTCCAGCTCGAAGCGCTGGACCAAATCATCGAGGCGGCTGAAATAATCCGCCCGCTTCAGTTCATAAATCCGACTCATCAGCTCGAACGAGTCGATTGGCGGCAGATGGTACCACAGCTGCGACTTTTGCCCGAATACAGAGCCGATATGATACGCTAAGCGGCTTCGCTCCGTCCATGGGCACAGGCCTAATACCTGCGCGCTGCCACCGGATGGATGCAAAATACCTGTCAGCATTTTGATCGTTGTCGACTTGCCCGCTCCATTCGGTCCGAGAAACGCAAGAGTTTCTCCCTGCTCAACGCTAAGATCAATGCGGTGAACCGCCGCTTTTTCGGTATAACAGGGTCTAAACAGCGATTGCATGCTGCCTATCAGTCCGCTTGCCTTCTGCTTTACCGCGAATGATTTACTCAATCCTTCTACACGTATGGCATTCATAGTATTTAACCCCTTTCCCATGGTAAAGCAAAAAAGACCCCGAGCAAGTTCGCCTTGAAAGGCGGAACTTGCTCGAGGTCTTTTATCCCTACGGTGTAACGCGACACGACGGTTCGCGTTCGGCTTCGCTTGGTTCGAACCGGCCTAACAGCACCGTCGGATCCCTAGAAGCCCTCCCACTTAATTGTTATATACTATCACGCCATGTTAACTATTACAAGAAAAAAATGGTAATTATTTAAAGGAATTTCACGGGCTATCCAGCGTCACATCGCTATGCCGCAGCTTCCGCAAAATTTCGCATCAGGCTCGTTCGTTGTACGACAAACACGACAAATCGTGTGCACAACCGTTTCTGCTTGCTCAGCCTGTTCTCGCAGCTCTTCGAACTGGTGACCGCAAACCGAGCAAAACTTCACTTCTCGGGCGACAACTTTGCCGCACTGGCATACCTTCTCATGCTTGGCTTCCTTGATCTTCAATTCAATTTGCTGAATATCCTGCCGCAGCACTTGAATTTGCTGACAGTAAGCTGCAACATCCGGCTGTGATTTTTTCCAATCCCCCGCCGCATGAGCATTATAAACGGATTCGCCAATCAGAGTAAAAATTTTCTCCAATTCCTTTTCCTTGGAAGAAATTTGTGTACGCAGCCTTGTAATTTCCATGGTTTGCTGAGCTTTTTTTGCAGCATCGGATGCCCCTTGCTTCATTTTCTCAAAAAATGACATTGGTTTGCCCCCCTTTGAACTGATCTGGATCGTTCCTGTTACTACATAGTTATGAGCTTGGGGGCGTCGACATTCCGTAATGAGACATTAACTGAACAATTTACGCAAAATCGATAGCAGCATGATGCCCGTTACAACTGCACATACAATGACGAGCTTTTTTTCCTGACTGTTCAAACGGCTCATGAGACCAACAACCCCTTAAGCAGAATTGCTTGCCTCTTAAGTATACGTTATTTGACGCTTTTCTACATAATCGTGCCAGTCTTGGCAATTGTCATGTTTGTGAACTTGTCTTAAGCCTGACCTATTCCGGAAAAATACTAGATTGCCGGATTACTCGATGCTGCCAACCGCTCAAGCACAACGGCCACGCCATCCTTGTCATTCGTCTCCGTAATATGTGTGGCTATGCTCTTCAGCTCAGCAATAGCATTCCCCATAGCGACAGGGTGCCCGCAAAGCTTGAAAACTTCCAGATCGTTGTAATCATCTCCAAAAACCATCACCTGCTCCGGGTTAACGCCTCTACGTCTCAATACATGCTCCAATGCAGCGGCTTTGGATACGGCAGCGCTCATAATCTGGATGAGCTTGTTCCCGTCCGTTGAGATAAGCTTCACACGATTGGCAAACCTCCGCTCAAGCTCCGCATAAATGTTATTTTCATTAGTTAACAGCAGCTTGGCAGGATGAAGTTGACCAATTTCCTCCCTGGTTAAAACAATGGGCACAGGGCCACCATCAGGAAATCCCAAAATAACTTTCTGTTCCTCACTTAAGCTGCGGTTGCTGAACATCGAATCCTGTGCTTCAAAGCTTACCATGAGTTCAGGGCTTGTATCCATTATCGCCTCATAAATCTCGGAAACTACAGCTTGATCGATTAACACATGATCCTCTATACGGTGAATCGAGTCAACGGTATGCGCACCATTATAGTAAATGATGCAGCCCAATTCCAGCAGCACGTCAGGCAGCAGCATACGTACGGATCTTGCCGGACGCGCAGTAGCTATAATCACATGAATCCCGCGATCATGACAGTCCAATACAGCGCGAAGGCTCCGATCCGTAATATGACGGCTGCTGTCCAAAAGTGTTCCATCCAAATCCAAAACAATCGCTTGAATAGTGTTCATAGCAGCTCCCATTGGAAAATTTTTACCATAGTATCACAGATGACTTGCTTCTGTAAACGATATGATAATATTTGGCACAACGGAGTTGAACGAACAGTTGTATCTGATGTTCTATATCACATAATCCAATACTTCCTCATAAGTACGGAACGCCTTAGTTGCTGCTAGTCTTGGGGAGTAAACATGAAACGACAGCATGCGACCTTCTCCCGAGTTGCTCATTTGATGAATTTGTCCCTTAGGGGCATACAGAAACTGATGCTGCTTCAAATGGCTTTCCCCGACTTCCTGCGCGTAACCAAAGCCGTCAAGCCGATAAATAATATTGGTCATCTGACCCTCCAAAATAAATGCGCACCCAACAGATGCACCATGATCGTGAATGAGGGTTTGACGCCCTTGGGGCAGATGGACCAGGATCACCTCTACCTCTTCCGATTGAAATAACACTTTTCGGCCGTAAGGTAAATAGGAAGGCTCCTCAATGTAAGGGGCTACCTTTTCAGATGTGAGCTCCAAACCAGTAATGATTGCTTTTAATTCATGCGGTGCTGGACTTTCAACACTGCGAAACGCTTGCTCAATGGATTCAAGTAGTTTCATGGCTCCGATACCTCCGAATTGTTTTTTATATTGACATTAAAAAGTCTGGAAAAGTCGCTTTTCTTGCGACGACCTCTATATAAAATAGGTTTTAGTCCGATGTTATAAGCATTAGACGACTTTTGTATAAGATTATCTTATATGTCATTTCGTTATTTGTATTCAAAATGCAGCCTACTGGTGTCTGTTATTCGAAAAATTGGCTCTACACCCGATATCAGAGCTTGCCGAAGTCATTCGATTTCGTCTCCGTGTCCAGCCTAGCCCTAGACAAAACTTAAAAACGGTAATAACAGCGCACACGACTTTATTCGAATTTATTGGATTCGGAGCCATTGCCTTCCCCCAAAAACCTGCATCTTTACAGTCTTTGGTCCGGTATATCCAAAGTCTTATTGAATTCATGCAAATGTGCATTTATTTTTTCATTCTTAGCTGAACCGGAGCGTTTTTCATGTAAATGGATGTACTTTTGCAGGTTTGTTCTCTCTACAGCAATTCCGATTGGAAAATAACTGCGTGTTTGCAGGATTTTGTGAGGACTAGTGGTCGGAAGAGGGTCAAGTACTGATTTTGAGATTGAGCCGAAAAATTTAGGTAGAAACTAGTGTGGAAAAATAGAATGCAGACGAATTCGCGGACTTCTTGTAAGGAATAGCCGCTGAGGCCACATTTTTGTTACAATGAGTTTTGTGAATGCTTGCCATTAAGAGGGGTTATTAGGGGAGGACAAAAAATGCTCGGATTTTTACTCGATTTGGATGGGACTTTGTACCATGGGGACAAGCCCATTCCGTATGCGGCAGAGTTTATTGGTTGGCTGCGGGAACAAGGCTATCCGTATTTATATGTAACAAACAATTCATCGCGAACACCGGAGCAGGTAGCCGAGCATTTAAGAAAGGTCGATATTGATGCTGAGCCAAGTGAAGTGCTTACTTCTTCTCAGGCAGCGGCCCTGTATATTCAGGAAGAACAAACGGGGAAGCGTGTATATGCAGTAGGAGAGAATGGATTACGACAAGCGCTGCATGATGCGGGATTCACTGTAATCTCCGATGAAGATTTGGAAACGCCTGATTATGTTGTGCAGGGGATCGACCGGGATTTCAGCTACACGAAGCTTGCAACGGCTGTTCGGCATATTCGCAATGGAGCCCTGTCCGTGCTTACTAACCCGGATCATTTGCTGCCGTGGAATAACGAGCTGCAGCCGGGAGCCGGATCAATTGGAGCCGCTATCGAGCGATCGAGCCAGACGAAGCCGGTAGTGATCGGCAAGCCTTCGCCGATCATTATGAAGTATGCGATCGCCAAGCTGGGGCTGCCGCTGGAGCAGATCTGGGTGGTCGGCGATAACCTGCTGACCGATATTCAAGGCGGCCTCGCCGCAGGCTGCCGCACAGCTCTTGTGCTTTCCGGCCTCGTGAGCCGGGACACGCTGCAGGAGCAGCAGCAGCTGACCGGCGTCCGGCCGGAGCTTGTGTGCGGCCAGCTGATGGAGCTGGCCGGGATGCTCTCGAAAGCTTGAGCCGGGCATGAAATCCCGGCTCCACTAAGTTCAAGTACATTCAAAGGAGATGACATCATTGAATACTTTATTTCTGCTCGGAGGCTTGAATATGCTGATCTCCGTCGCATTAGGCGCTTTCGGGGCTCATGCTTTGAAAAATCGGCTGACGCCGGATATGCTCAAGGTGTACCAGACAGGCATCCAATATCACATGGCTCATGCGCTTGGACTTATATTGATTGGCATCGTGTCCGGTCTGCCCTCAGTGAACGGACCTCTAATGATTACCGCCGGTTGGCTGATTGTTGCAGGCATCATCCTGTTCTCGGGCAGCCTCTATGCGCTCAGTCTGTCCGGCATCAAAAAGCTCGGCGCCATCACCCCAATCGGTGGCTTGGCTTTTCTCGCCGGTTGGTTAGTATTTATAATCGCAGAGTTTGGCGGTTAAGGCATCCAGTAAATACTAATTATTCTATATGCAGCAAAGAAGCTGACCTGATGTACTCTCGTAACTTCAGGCCCAGCTTCTTTGTTTTTACTATTGGATAGCATCTATTGGATAGCATCTATAGAAATAGAAATACTCCTTATAAATCCAAAGGAACTCCTCTTTCTTTCAAAAGTCCCGCTTCCGCATCCTTAACAAGCCGTTCCAGCCAACGGAGATGAGTTTCAGCATGCTCATATGCCCCCCACATCATATGCAGTACACCTCGCGGTACGATAGGCACATGCTCCTCATACAAATCCTTCATCTGCTGAACCTTGAGCTTCTGCTCCTCCAGCTTCTTGCGTAAAATCCGGCAAATGTCATCCTGATTCCCATAAAGGGAGAAAATGAGAGCCGGTCCCATTGGATGAAACAGCTGCGTTTGATTTTCAAATTGCTCCAGCAGCAGCTTATGAAAGAGCTGTTCGCCCTTCGATGTAATACGGTATATAGTCCGGTCAGGGCGCGCACTGTCCTTTACCTTTTCAACGGTTTCAATAAACCCGTCTTTCTTCAAAGTATCAATGGCATAGTACAAAGAACCGTCCCGCATTTTTACAAAATGGTGCATTTCCCGTTCTATCATCTTTTGCCGTATGACATAAGGATGGCTTTCGCTTTCCATTAAAAGTCCCAATATGACCAGCTTCATTGACATAGTCGTACTCCTCTAGGCTTTTTGCTTCACATGAGCAGGAATCTCCAACTTGGCCTTGCCCATAAGCAGCACGAATAACAAGCCGAGTATCGCTATAAAAATGGTACATTGAAAAACAAAACCGATTGAATCCGCTAAGCCAAGCGTCAGCTTTTCCAATACTTGCGGCGGCATGCCGGCTCTTACTTGAGGCTGCAGGAGCGCCCTTGCATCGATCGGATTCTCCGCCATCCCTGAGCTCGGCAGCAGTTCGCTCATCCGTGTTTTTAACGCAGCGGCCTGAACGCTTCCGAGCACGGTAACACCAATCGCCGAACCTATCGAGCGAAAAAAGGAAACCAATGAAGTAATAATCCCCCGGTATTGGGCACTTACATTATGAAGCGATGACATTGAAGTCACAGGAAAGGACATCCCGATTCCAAGCCCCAGGAAGATCATATACACAACCACGAACCATCGCGGCGTCAAATCAGGAGCAGCAGCGCCGAACATCGAATACAGCTCTCTCATCCATTCCGGAGAATTGTAAGACAATGTGCCGAGGAGCGATGTCGCTATCAGCAGCAGTGCGCTGGAAATTAATAATATGTTGCGGTAGGAGGTGCTGCCTATTAATTTGCCGCCAAACATACTGCTTACCACAACTCCAAGCATCATCGGTGTCAGCACTTGGCCTGCGCTTGTTGCCGAGCCCTCATACACACCTTGAATAAATAAGGGGATATACGAAGCCGCCGACATCATCAACGCTCCGTAGAACAAGCAAACTCCCATACTCGCCGTAAACAGCTTGTTGCGGAATAGTCCCAACGGTACGACTGGACTGACCGCCTTTGTTTCCACCCATAAGAATAAGGCCAGCAGTACCGCAAAACCAGCGAACAGCGAATAGCTTTCAATCGAGTTCCAGGCAAATTCTTTGCCCCCAAGCTCCAGGGCGAACATTAAGCAAAGAATGGATGCGGCAAAAGTAATGGTTCCCATCCAATCGATCTTTTGATTCGGATTTTTTGCGAGCGAAGGACGATAGAATAAAGTAATTAGAAAAAAGGAAATAACACCTAGAGGAAGATTGATATAAAAAATCCATTTCCAGTTAATATTATCTGTAAAATAAGCTCCGGCCAGCGGCCCTAGGACGCTGGAAATACCAAATACCGCACCGAACAATCCTTGCATTTTTCCACGCTTCTCAGGAGGAAACAAGTCAAATACAATCGTGAACGTAATCGGCATCAAAGCCCCGCCGCCAATCCCTTGAATGACGCGGTAGATAATTAATTGAATCATGTTCTCTGAGGTTCCGCACAAAGCTGAGCCTATCATAAACACTGCCAGCCCGAGCAGGAAAAACAGCTTTCTCCCATACATATCCGACAGCTTGCCGAAGATCGGCATAGAGACTACATTAGCAATAAGATAAGCCGAGAAGACCCAAACAAACTTTTCCAAGCCTCCCAATTCACCTACTATAGTTGGCATGGCAGTGGACACAATAGTCTGGTCCAGAGCCGCCAGCAGCAGACCTAACATCAAGCCAACTATCGTCCAACGAACATTCGATTTTTTCTCTGTCATGTTTTACCTCATTTCGATTTGATATCACTCAAATTATTATACTCAAATTTGAGTATGTTTCAATCCTGTATGGATCATGATAAAATATTTTTTTAATATTAAGCCTCTAGGATTGGGTTTGCACCCTGGCGACAAGTGTCATATAATGGATTCATCTGAGAAAATGTATTTATATTGTTTGTAAAGTTGATAAATAATATCTATTTTGATGCTATTTTGAGCACTCATCCATATGGGGATAGGAGGGTTCTATGAATCTAAACCAATTGGAAACATTGCTGACGATTTCTAAAACTATGAGCTTCCGTAAAGCTGGTGAATTGCTTAATTTAACCCAGCCCGCTGTCTCCGCCCAGATTAAAAGTCTGGAGGATGAATTTAAAACGGTTCTTATTGATCGAAATCAGCCTGTCACGCTAACGGATAGCGGACGTGTATTTTTGGAGCATGCGGAATTGGTACTGCAAACGGTTGAGGATCTGAAGCAGCGGCTAGCGGATTTGAATCAAATTCCACAGGGTCACATTCATCTAGGTACCACTACATCGATTGCGATTCAGATTTTGCCGCGTGTACTGTCTTATTTTCAAAACCAGTTTCCGCTGATCAAAACAACAATCCATTCCATGACCTCCTCGCAAATTATGCAAAGTGTGGAAAACGGAACGATTGATATAGGTATTACCTACCTGTTTGAAAAGCATCCGTCCCTTGAAAGCTCTGTGTTGTATTATGATACATTTGAGCTGGTGGTGGCGCCTGAACACCCATTAAGCCGGTATGCCCATGTACCGATTGAGAAGCTTCATGATATTCCATTGATCATGCTGTCGCCGGAAACGGCCGGACGGCGGTTCGTTGATCAAATCTTCAAACAGTTGTACATCTCGCCGCAGATTGTAATGGAGTTGTCGAGCAGTGAGGAAGTGAAGCGAATGGTAGAGCTGAATCTCGGAGCCGCTATTATTTCCAAGCTGTCCATTTCCAATGAGCTGCGAATGGGTACATTAAAGATGATTAAGGTCAATGAGCTTGAGATCAGTCATCCTGTTGGGGTCGTTTACAAATCAGGCCGCTATTTAAGCTCGGCGCTGAATCAGTTTTTATTGGATTTAAAAGGCATGCAGGAAATACAATTTATTGGATCGGAGTGACTATTGCTATGAAATTCGATTTGCACACCCATCATGAACGCTGCGGTCATGCAGTTGGAACGATACGTGATTATGTTGAAGCAGGAATCCGGCACGGCTTATCTGTGATTGGAATATCCGACCATTCTCCCTATTTCGGAAGTGATGTAGAGCATGAGCAGCCGGGAATCGCTATGGCTAAAAGCGAATTTGCACGTTATGTAGAGGAAGTTCTCAAGCTCAAGAAGGAATACAGCGGTAAAATTGATGTACTGCTTGGCGTGGAATCGGATTTTTTCCCAGAGCATGCAAGTCTGTACCACAGTATTTATGAGAAATATCCTTTCGACTATATTATTGGCTCCGTTCATTTGTCAGGCGGCGTAAGCATCTTTAATAGAAACCGATTCAAAAGCTTATCGGACAAAGAAAAGATTGAGCATAAAGAGCAGTATTACGCTCTGATCGAGCAGTCTGCGCGCAGCGGTATGTTCCAAATTCTCGGACACATCGATGCAATGCGTGCTTATTATTCGCCTTTTAGCGATATTCCGACCGATGCGGTCGACCGTACTTTGCAAATTATTGGCGAGCAGGATGTCGCCATTGAAATTAATACATCAGGCAAAACGAAAGATTGCGGCGGATGGTATCCAGTCGATGCTGTGCTTGAGCGTGCTCTGCATTACGGCGTCAGAGTAACCTTCGGCTCCGATGCGCATAAACCTGAAAGAGTCGGTGACGATTGGGAGCTGGTAGCCAAGAGGCTGAAGGAAATCGGCTTCAAGGAATGGGTTTACTTCAAGCAAAAGCAGCGGCAAGTTGTGGCGCTGTAAGCGAGCGGTTATTCTGCGTTAGCCTTCGAATAGATCCTGGAGTCCCCTCGACTCCCCGAACTCTAACTCTATACAAAAACTAAAAGGAGCTTTGCCACTGACGTACGGTGACAGGCTTCTTTTTCATGGAATAGAGGTTTATTTATTTCCAAACCAAGAAACAAAAGGGATATTAATCGCGTTATATATTAGTGTCCCTTAGGGTTCCAAAGTTTACATTTACACTCAGAAAGGAGTACCTGTCATGCTCAGAACTATCACCACATGGACAATTACTGCAGCGTTCGCAGCAGGACTTGCGTTAATATGGCCACTTCCGGCTTCACAAGCGGCATCTTCTGTGTACCCAATTTCGTACCCGACATTCCCTGTTACTATCAATGAAACGATAATAGACCAGGTGCATAGTGTTTACCCTCTCCTGCTCTACCGCGATATAACCTATTTCCCCATGACATGGGACTATACGTCCGCTCTCGGCTTGACTGCTGCGTGGAATGGGCAGAAGGGGCTTTCGATTGCTATGCAGGATAAAAAAGCAGTTTGCTCTCCACTCAAGCAAACTCTTTCTGCCCAAGCCAACAGCAGCACCGGCTCTGCATCCGCAATTCCCGCTCCTTTCCCTGTAACAGTAAATGGTTCATTAATTGATAATACAAAGGAACCTTATCCTGTTTTGTTTTACAACGATATTACTTATTTTCCGATGACATGGAAATTTACGAAAGAAGCGTTCAATTGGCAGGTTAATTGGGATAATGCACGCGGTTACGAGATTCAATCTTGCGTGAGGCCGACTCAGGAAAAGCTCATCCAAACGGATTCATTCAACCTGGCGAACGGGGGACAGCTTGCGGCGAAGGACGATTGGATCTATATGAACCCATCGCGCAGCTCGGGAGGAGCTCACAGTCTGGTCAAGGCAAAAGAGGATGGCTCTAACCGAATGAAGCTTTCAGATGATAATGCGATGTCTATCAACATAGTGGGTGATTGGCTGTACTACATCAACTTTGAGGCAACAAGTCCGAGCGCTATTTATAAAATCAGAACCGATGGAACGGACAGAACGATGGTATCGCAGACAGCCGCAAGCCGATTGTGGGTACGCGACGGATGGATGTACTACTTTCCTTCGGCTGAGCAGCCTAATGAAATGGGAGGCACTTACCAAACCGCCTCCGGGATCTTCAGGATGAAAACGGACGGCACAAGTGAACAAAAGCTTCTTGAGGATATGAAAGTTTCCAGTTTATACCTATATGGCGAACATATCTACTTCCGGATCACCGAGGGTGAGCATACAAGAGTTTACACAATGAATTTAGATGGATCAGGGCAAAAGATGCTTCGAAGTAAGGTAACCGATTTCATAGTCGCAGATGATTGGATCTATTACGTTCTGGACCGAAAACAGATGTACAAAATGAGCCTGGACGGGTCCGTGGATATTCCTTTATTTGAGCTTGAAAAACCTCAACTTTCGAGTATGACCTATTGGAACGGCTGGATTTACTATACAAAGTTCATCTCTGGCAGTATTGCAGGAGCTAACCCTATCGAGCGCATAAGGATAGATGGGACCGATCAGCAAAAAGTAACGGAGGCGCGCCCGCTCTCTCTTTATATAGCTGGGAATGAAATGTATTTTGCCAATTGGTCGATGGGAGACCAAACATTGGAGCATTTCAAGCTCGATAATTAGTAAGTCTCTATTATTGCTGCCGTTAAAAAGGAGCTTGCCACCGAAGTACAGTGGCAGGCTCCTCCTTTTATATATGACACAGAATCAGAATCGATTTTCAGTTGGAAAAGACGGTTCTATTTGAACAAAGCGTTGAAAATGGCTTGAGCGCTCTCAGCTCTCGTTGCTGCAGAAGTCGGATCGAAGCGATCCCCTTCTTTGCCGCTAAGCAATCCTGCGCTGCGCGCCTTGGACACCGCATCAGCAGCCCAATTGGCAATAATCGCTGAGTCTCTAAATTCGCTGCCTTTACTCGGCTCAATCAAAGCTATCTTCCGCTCCCAAGCCCTTACCAGCAGCACTGCCATCTGCTCACGAGTCACCGGCTCATTCGGTGCGAAACGTCCCGGCTCCACGCCTTGGATAAGCCCACTTGCTGCTGCAGCCCCAACAGCTTCATTGTACCAAGCATCAGACGCTACATCGGAGAACCCGGCCACCCCATTGGAGGAGGGGAGCTCGAATGCTCGAACGAGCAGCGCTGTAAATTCAGCTCGGCTTATGGGCTTGTTTGGTGCAAATATATCTGGCGCGATGCCTTCAACCACATGCTTCGCGGCAAGCACTTGCAGTGCTTCGTGTGCCCAATTGCCGGGAGGAACGTCGGAATACGATTTGCTATATTCCAGCACGACATAAGTGCCGAAACCTGTCAGTTGAGCCGTCAAAATGCCGTCTTTTATTTTGCCGCCGATATAGCCAAGAGACCCGTCCACATTGATGCTGTAGAGCCCTAACAGCCGAGAATCCCGCATGGCCTCCACTTTGATTTTTACTTCGGCAGATGAATCCAACTGCTTTAGTGCTGCTTGAATTCCATCAGGATTCACAACGGATAACCCGAACGAAAGAGCTCCACTGGCCGCTTTATACTCCTTGGATTCCAAAGATGCCGATGTTGGCTTGAGAGTCACGATAATCTGTCCTTCTGAGCCCTCGGTTGGTTTAATTGAAGCTGCTGCCGCTTTTAACGCTTCTGCAGCAACGACCAGACTCGCGTTACCTTGCTCAATTTCAAGCGAACTACCGTTCATCTGCTTCAATAGGCTTTCGGAAATCGCCAGCTCGGTTTTTTCAGCAGCCAGCTTCAGTTTGACAGCTCCATTGCCAGCTTTGATCTCATCTGGCGTTACATGTTGCTGTGCAGGGTTGTTCGTCGGGATTGTCGGGTTAGTCGGCAAGACACCCGAATAACCGCTACCGCTGCCACTGCTCGTACTGTGATTCGATTGAACAGAAGCTACTGCAATGGAAGCCTTGAGCACACTCTCACCGGATGTACCGGTAATTGTTGCTGTCCCTGGTCTTATGCCCCGAATGCGGCCATTAGCCGTTACCTCGACAATCGACGGCTCACTGCTCACCCACGTATAGCTTGAGGTTACGTTCTCAGCAGTGTTTTTCCCGCGATTAGCCAGAATGCTTGCCTGTGCCTCAGCTCCAGTTTTTAATTCCTGCGGAACCCCAGTTAAAGTCCGGGTATCATATAAACGCATCTGATCAAGGTTCAGGTCAAGCAACCGATCCATTGAATAAGCCGACATATACCGCGAATGGTTGGCACCGGATTCAAAGTTTATATACAGATGATCTATGCCATTTACATTGCGGATGAACATGTTCTCAGCACCGGTCGGAATGTTAATGGAACCGGTTTTGTTTACGCCATCCAGCAGCCATACCGGCACTGTTACTCCACCGATCATGGTTTGCGCATTTTTAGTAGTCAAGTCAGACACTTGGGGCATCGCATAGCGCAAAATGGAGTTATAGGACCGCCCTTGATTATAGGTTAGTAAAATCTCTCCCTTGTTGAACACTATACCTTGGATTTTGTCACCGATACTTATCACATATTTAGGAATAAATTTATCCATGCTTTCTTCACGGAAGCTCGGTGTACCGGATGGAAGCTGATCCCTGGAATCCAGCTCGTAGCCAGCGATCCACGATAAGTGGGTCTCCCCGTTCCGGTTTTGCAACTGATGCGATGGATCCGTTGTATAGGCAGGAGGATTACTGTATTCTCCAACCCACAGCATGCCGTTGTCATAGGCCGTAAACGAAGAATTAGTCACAACTCCGAAGGAATCCGCAAATTGTGCGAAGCCTTGGTCTACCGAGTCAATCAAGGTCTGAATCGGCATCCGATACATTTTTTTCCCAGATGACAGCCAAACATTTTCACGACTTACTGCAACACCGCCAGCGTGTCCGGTATATATCGTACCGTCCGGATTTTTCAGATTAACATACTTCACCAGAACGCCCGTTTTGGCATCAACTACCGCAAGCGTACTCGGGTCCCCGGAATAGTGGTATGCAGCCATCAGCAGCCATTCACGCTGGTCATCCTTATAATACGACATCCCTTGAGGTACATGTCCTTGTACAAGTCCAGGTATGATTGGGCCTTTCTCTCCAATATCCCAAGCTGCCTGATACCGGGAATGGGTTAGAGCGTTCGCAGGACTCGGATCTCTTTCTACTTGAGTCATGAGCGTATAGGTTGGCTTAATGGTTGCCGATACACGGGTGGATTCATTACTTGATTGGTCTATTGCACTAAGCTCGAACTTCGTTGCAACTTCACCCAGAAGTGCCAGCATCTTGTACGATACAGCTGCTGCAGGTAACGTCAGCTCAAGCTGATCGTTCATGTACAGCTTGTACCCGGCCAAGTCTGATTCCACATTCGGCAGCCAGTTAATTGTTGCAGATCCAGGGCCCGGTTCTACCTGAAACCCTGCAGGTGCGGCAGGTGCGATCTGGTCAGAGAACGATTCACGTGGAATTTGGGTGGAACCCACAACGCCAGGAGTCCCCGTTTGCTGCAAGCCTGAAATCCGCATTACGTTACCGCCAAACATCGGATAAGCATAGGTAATGCCTTTTTTCTCAAGAAATTGGCCTGCTGTATACGTTGCCGAAACGAGTACGGTTCCATTAGGTTCAACGATATCAATGATACCACCGCCGTTAGCTAAACCACCCGCACCATCGCCATATACGAAAGCGGATTCCGGTACATACTTGGCTTCCTGGAAACCGTAATAGAAGAAATTAAAGCCATCCGCCTTCAGGTAGTTCAGTCCATTCGGACGCACCCAGAATTGCAAAGTTTTTTTGGGCTCTATAAGCGTCGGTTTGTTGAATGTCCACGACCAGCTTTTCAAAGCATCATCAGGCTGTGTGAAACGCACAGTTTTGCCATTGAGATCAAGTGGCTGCGAATGAGGATTGTACAGCTCAACGAACTCGTATGCATCATATACATCTCGCGACTCTAGCGGTTCCGTATTCCACGTGTCGGGAACGACCTCCGTAATTAGCAGAGCTGGCATTGCATCAGCAGTGGGCGTTGCAACGATCGTGGGCGTACGCACCGACTCTCTGCCAGCCGTATCGACCGCGCTCACCTGTAAGGAAACGGCCTTTTCATTCTCCAAGCCCTCAATAATGGCCTCGCTTTGCGGCATCAACAGTTTACTTTTCACCACACCGTCCACATATACAAACACATAAGCAACATCAGGCTCGAGCATGTTGCTCCATGCCACCTTCACTCCACCAACACCTGCTGTGACCTGTACGCTCGAAGGCATTGCAGGGGCAGTTGTATCAGCCGGATCGGCTATTTTCTGTACCGGGTACAGGTAGCCCGGATTGGCCTGCGCAGAAAACCTTTCAGTAGAGACTACTCCATTGCTGCGGTTGGGAATGAAGTTAGCGCTGATGCTTTCCCCGACATCCTCTACGTTGTAGGTTGTGTCAGTAAGCACTTTATTATCGGGGTCCAAGAATTTCACCCCTCTTGCCGCTGTATTCGACATCCCTCCGTTTACGACTACGAACAGCTTATCCTCCGTTATCGAGCTGCCGTAGGCGAGATTAAACTCCGTCAAGCCGACCTGTTGTACGTTTGTGTTTTTGAACCAAATAATAAAAGTCCCTTGCGGTTCAACAATCTTGTCTTCCGTCACCGGATAAGGATCCGTTACCGCACTGTATTTTAATTTAAAGCCTTTAATGTTTATTGGTGTAGAGGTCGTATTATGCAGCTCGATAAATTCAAATGCATCGGTTCCTCCTGTTTTGTAGTCAACGTTCTTTGAATTGGGAGTCATTTCCGTAACCAGGAATGAAGGAGCTGCCTGCGGTTTTTGGGTAACTACAGCTGGTTTGGCGGACATTAACCCCGTCTGATTAACGGTGTAGACAGCGAATGTAACGCTTTGTCCATTCGTTAAGCCTGGCACTGCATAGGAGGAGCCAGTCACCAAATTCGGCAGCGGCACTCCGTTTTTATAAATGCGGTAACCGGCAACATCTCCTCCGGGAGATGCATCCCAGCTCAAACGAATCGCTCCATCGCGAGGGAGTGCTTGCAAGCCGGTTGTATTAGCTGGAATAGCTGGAATGCCTGCTCTTCCGGATACAGGAAGGGAAGCTGGGGAAACATGTCCATCATTATAGACTGACGATAATGTGAACATATAGTCTGTTCCATTCGTCATACCTGTAAATGTGTATGTGGCATTGGTCACCGACGCTGACGGCAGCCCGTCCTGAGAATAAATGCGGTAGCCCTTCACATTGGAATCGTTGTTAGGTGTCCACGACAACGACAAGCTGCGGTCTCCACCAACAGCAATCGCATCGCTCGGAGTTGTCCCCGGCACTTCATCGGAAGCAATACGGCCAGGCGTTGCCGTCTTATTTCCACCATTATGCACCATCGCAATGCCCGATGAGGGCTCTTTAAACGAAATGCCTTTGTTTTCGAACGTATCGTCCTGACCATCTATGAAATAGGTGGCGGAAACAATCTCATTGCCAAGGGGATTAACTAGGCTAATGCTCACATTCTGCTGGGTGGGGCTTCCGTTGTACAAGCCTGATACATTTTGGAGCATATGAATACGGTTATCCGGCAGATCAGACGCAGAAACACCATAATTGCTTCTGAACTGATCACGCTTCAACCCCAGTGGGGTGATCGTCGTGTTCTGTGTCCAGATCAATATCGTTTCACGCGGGGGAATACTCACATTACCGCTAAGCATTCCTTCCCATTGAGAGACGCCCGCTATTTTTCCCCGAAGCTTGTACCCGGACAAGTTAACAGCTTGGTCTGTGGCGTTATAGAGCTCGACATATTCGTAAGCATCATTTGCAGATACGTTTATCGAATCCGGTACCAACTCAGTGATTAGCACTGCGGGGGCCGATGGGGCCGCCGCAGCTGGTGCAACTGGTACAGCCGGTATACCGATCAAGGCTGAAGCCGCAAATAGTGACATTGCAGCCGAAGTTACGACTGCTCGTTTGAACTTATGCTTCATAGTTCTCCTCCTCATTTTCACCAAACCGTTTCCGTCCGAAGAGATCGTCCATGTGAGTACACAAAAATGGAGACACAAAAAAAACCAGGCTTCTATCAGCCGGAGCGGATACCTCGCAAAAATCGCGATCCGCCTTAGCAAATAATAGATACCTGGGTTCTCTCAATGTCTCCACCCATGATCTTCAATTGGGAACAACCTTGCACTGAAACCGTTTGCAACTTCACCCTATTATCAGTTCTAGCTTTAATAAATGCAAGAACTTTTTATGGCAAATTGAAAAATCAGCAGGGAAATTGCGAGCAAAAATTGGGGATGCTTCGGCTGACGGCCAGTGGTTGGCCTCACCTGACATCCCTTTTGCCTAATTGATCGTAATAGCAGAAATGCTTCCATTTGTTTTAAAATCCTGCGTGTAGATAACCGTAGCTGTCGCTGTAATGGTACCGTTTGGCCCTGTAATGGTTACTGTCGGATTAGAAGAATACCCCGATCCTGGATTTGTGATGGTTACACCCGTCACGACACCATTTTCAATTGTTGCGGTTGCAGTAGCTTTTGTATTTCTCCATATTTCACCATTTCTTCCGTTATAACGATAATAATTGGAAACCTCGTCTAAACGTTCGTTTGTAATGCCATAGGGCGCAAGAACTTTAAGAAGAGCTCCTTTGTTTCGTTGAGCCAGTTCGGGACTGGGCTGGCTTTCCAAGCCCGCAGGAGTTACTCCGCTAAATGCTTCTCTAAAAACTTCAGTAGGAACCCCAAGGGCTGCGGCAATAAGCACCACCGGTCTGCCTTTGTCCTGCGGGTCTGTGTTAAATCCATTAGATATAACTACAGAGGTTACGGCCTGCTCTGAATTATTGCCGCTGCCTGCAGAGTCAACGGGTGCAGTCGTGCTTGTGGAGCCAGGTCCAACCGCTTCACCCTTATTTGTTTTTAATTCACCTGCTGGTCCCTCTTGGCGGCAAGCATCTCCTTTTCCATCCACCCCACCTTTTCCCCGTTTCCTGCCATCCTCTCTTTTCGGTGCATCTTTATCCGCTTTGTTCTTTGCCATCCCGTCTGTTGCGTGCGAAGCAGTCGGCTCAGCCAACGCTTTGATATGGCTGCCTAACGAAATTTCTCCACCTACTGCTAGAATGGCTATCAATGTACTGGCGATAATGACCTTCTTTTTTGTATTCATCTTAATCTTCCTTTCATCTCTTTGGATTTGATGTTCCTTGAAACCTATATTATCTTGACTTGGTGAAATTACGGTGAAAGCATGAGGACTTTCGATTATACTATTTTAAAAAGGATAAAACAGGAAATGGGGCAAGCCTATGAAAGTCTTATTGGCGGAAGACGATATCCGACTAGGAGAGCTGACCGTTCATATGCTGAAGAAAAAAGCGGGTTGTACCGTTGATTGGGTGACAACAGGCAATGATGCGTTCGACTATGCGATGGCTTCCAGCTATGATGTTGTCGTGCTCGATTGGATGATGCCGGACGGGAATGGCCGCGATACTTGCGCCAAACTCCGCAAAACCGGATATCTCGGTGCGATTCTGATGCTGACGGCGAAAGATGCATTACAGGATCGCGTTGAAGGTCTCGATGCGGGGGCTGACGACTATCTGGTAAAGCCGTTCGAGATGGACGAGCTTCTGGCACGCTTGCGGGCACTGATGCGCAGAAACTTCGTTCCCCTGCAGGAGGATGTAATCCGTATCCGCGATTTGGAGCTGCAGCGGACGAATCAGATTGTCATTCAAGGTGCTCAAGAAATCCAATTATCCCCACGCGAGTTTCAAATTCTTGACCTGCTGCTGCAAAATAAGGGGCGTACTCTGACCCGTGAGGTCATTTTGGACAAAATATGGGGTCTCGATGCGGAAGTGAACTTGAAGTCGATCGATGCTATCGTGAAATTAATCCGCAAGAAGCTCGACAATTCCGACTCAAGGGAGCTCATTCAGAGCGTGAGAGGTGTAGGTTATAAAATTGAAGCTTAATTGGAGCTCGTTAAAAAAGCGGCTATTCGAAGGCGATTTGTTCGACCGGACACGCAATAAGCTCTCTTTGCAATACAGCGGTGTGCTCATTATGTTTCTCAGTTTGTTCGTCATTATTGTGTATGTCTTATTGTATCTGTTCATCTGGAATGATCAACGGGTTCGTCTGAATGAGCTCGCAAACAACGAAATTCGCACCCTGCAAAAGTGGGCTGACCAAGATAACAATCCTAACAGACGGCCTCCGCGCTCTATAGAGGATACCTTTTCAATCAGCACCGATCAATCGTTCTATTACTTAATTGCTGAGAATGGGAACATTGAGCTCGGGGGAGAAATTCAGCCGGAACTGCGCGCTCAGGTGATGGAGTCTATTAGAAAAGGTGATTTCAAGGGGAAAGGCATACAGAATATTACAATGCAGACCTTCGACACCCCGTCCCCCGATGAGCTAGGACGCCCGAAACAGGGAAATGCTGCGAGATTCCTTGTTACACACCGGGATTTATTATGGAATGGGGCGAGGATCGGCACCTTATACACTGGAAAGGAAGTTACGTTTCAACATGATTTGTTTCGTTGGCTGCTTATTCTGCTAATAGGAATGGCGCTGCTTTTCTTCATTCTGGCCTTATGGCTCAGCCATCTTATGTCGCGCAAAGCGATTATACCCATTGCCAGAGCGTACGCAAGACAACGTGAGTTTGTAGCAGACGCCTCCCATGAGCTGCGTACTCCAATGAGCGTCATGCTGACATCGATTGAGTCGCTTCAGCTCGAAGCAAGCATCACTAGCGACCCCTTCTCGAAAAAAGTGCTGGAAGGTATGAAAGATGAGGTTAACTCAATAACGAAGCTGGTTGGAGAGCTGCTGCATTTGGCCCGCTCCGATTCAGGCGAAATCGTACTGGATCGCTCCTTGTTCAATTTGAGGGAAGCTGCTGTAGGTGTGATCCAAAAGCTCCAGCCACTAGCCCAATCGAAGGATATTGCCATAAGGCTGCATGCTCCTGATGACCTGACGGTGATTTGGGACGCGGAGAAAATGACGCAGCTGCTCGTTCTGCTAATCGAAAATGCGGTTAAATACACGCCGGACAATGGCTCCGTAACTATAGTGCTTGCAGATGAGAGTGAAAAAGGCGTCCACATTCTCACTATCGAAGTTAAAGATAGCGGTATCGGTATTGCCGCCGAAGCGCTTCCTCGCATTTTCGATCGTTTCTATAGGCAGGATAAATCGAGAACTCGCCAAAACGGCGGTCACGGACTTGGTCTCGCTATTGCCAAGAACATCGTGGATGCAGGTCGGGGTACTATTCAAGTGGATAGCACAGTAGGCAAGGGAAGTACGTTCAAGGTGCGTATTCCCTTGTAGCTGCGCTTTGTGGCCATCACTCATTCTAGACTAAGCATATTTTTGTCCGTCATGGACAGGAGTATGCTTTGTTTTATAAACATAATCAAAACAAGATTTCATCAATTCCAATAACATAAATGATGAATTTATCTCCCACAGGCAGCTCAGTCACTTTATTATAGTCCCCTGTAAGCTGGGGCAATTTCGGTAAGTCCTTGGATCGGACCGATACATCGATGCCCGTCCCGGTTCGTTAATTCGTAGGATAGAACGGTATGCGCCGGGCACAGATAGCAGCAGTCAAAACGTTCGTTATATACAAATTCGTACTTTCGAAAGAATCTATCGAAATATCCTGAGTGCTCCTCACAGACATCCGATTTGTCCAGATTGCTTATCGTATTTCTCCATGGCGGAATCGTAAAGCCAAGTGCTACGATACAACCAAGCGATAACATAAGAGAGTGATTAAGGTGAGAAAATTGACGATAGAAGAGAAAAACCATTATGATGAGCTCGGCTATGTGGTCGTTTCGGATTTTTTTTCGGCGGACGAATTATGCGAGATTAACGAAGAACTTGATGGATGCGAAGCGCCAGTCCAAACGTCGGGGGAACACGAAAGATTTACATACCAGCTGGCGATGCTGACCGATAAGACGAAACAATCCGCCCACGACGAACGGATCCTGAACTTGATCGAGGACATCGTAAAGCCGGGCATCTCCATCTTTTCCTCAAAGCTGTTGACCAAGCAGCCGTACAGCGCATCGGTCTGTCACTGGCATCGCCTCTTAGATACGTTTCCTTGGACTTTCAGAACCCGAGCATAAGCTAAAGCTATTAGGCCGGAGGGAACGGATCAAGCAGCAACTCTGCATGAAATTGGCGGGACGGAGATTGTATTTACCAAATTGCAGTAATAAATTATTGCATAAAAAAGAGGCTCAAAACCAAAATCAGCGCTTAACGCAGTCATTCGATTTCGTCCACGTGTCCAGCCTAGCCCTAGACAAAAACTTAAAAACGGTAATGACAACATACACGACTTTATTCGAATTTATTCGACTCGAAGCCATTGCCTGCTACCAAAAAACTGCATTTATACAGCCTTTGGCCAGTATAACCGACGTCTCATTGAATTCGTGTAAATGTGCATTTATTTTATCATTCTTAGTTGAATCGGAGCGTTTTCCATGAAAATTGATGTACTTTTGCAGGTTTGTTCTCTCTACAGCAATTCGGGTAGGAAAATAACTGCGTTTTTGCAGGATTTTGTGGTCGGGAGAGGGTCAAGTACTGATTTTGAGGTTGAGCCAAGAAAGACAGCCGAAATTTTTTCGACTGTCTGAAGTCTGTGTTCATTAGACACAAATTCATCTTTTCTATATCACCGTTAAGCTGCTCTAAAACGACGGCAAAATGCCTCCAACTCATGAAACGGAATCTTGTAGCAATCCAAGCTGTTCACGCGGGATTTGGTCGAACCGGGCAAGGCGCCAAATTTGGCTAATAAGCTCTCCATCTCCTGCAAATCCGGAGAAGTCCAGAACTGAACCAGTTCAACCTCCGGATTGCCCTCTTTTATCATAGCAACCAGTGCTTGCAATCCGCGTACAAACACGGATGTGCGCCGGTAAGCCTTCTGAATAAAAGCAATCTCAATTTGACAAATGTGCTTGTCCTCAAAGCTGTTGGCGCCGGTGCCGTAAACGAAACCCGCCGCGCCGGCAATCTCGTAGGGTTCTTCATTCAAGATCAGCATAGCTTTTCCGAAAATCAGCGGGCTACTAATAAAGCTGAGTTTCACGACAAAAGAATAAGACAAGTTCAGTTCAGAGTGATGCTTAAGTAAAAACTTGATATATGCATCAAAGTCCGTTACCAAGTTGCACGGTCTATATTGATAATACATTACTTCGCCGGTTGTGGTTGCGGTTGCGCCCTTAAAGAGTCATTGAGAATGGCAAACCTTCCGAAGCCGCTGCCCTTTTTTATGTCCTTAATATTAGGCGGTGGTATGAACATGTAAAACTCCTCCTTTATGTAAAAGAAATTTATACCATTAATTATACATGGTTGAATTTTTTAAAGATAGTCATTAGCTTGTTAATTTTGACACAAAAGACCTTTTCTTCACCGGCTATTCCTTCACGGGTATAATTCGTTTCGGTCAATTTCGAATACAACTTGCATATATAGTCATTTTCCGCCAATGCGGCTAATCTTAATTCCCGGACTTCCGGATGGTCTTCGACGATCAGGTTCACCAGATACCGGAACCCTTTCATAAAAAGCAACGTACCCCGATAGGCTCTGTCAAAAATGGCCAAATCCACAAATGCAACTTCTTTATCCTTAAAATCCTGCTCTTCGGTCCCGTGGTAGTAAGCTGATACTCCGATGACCCGATTGTTGTCATCCGTCATTTGAAGCAAATAGGCTTGAGGCCTGCTCAAATACAATTGAAGCACGCTGACGACATCTATCGCTGAAAAAGCAGGATGCAGGTCGCGTTTAAAATCAAGAAAAAATATACTGAAGTTGGCCAAATCCTCATCACTGACACAACGTTTGAAATGCGTCGCCATGGTGTGTTGTCCCTTCCCGACATAAGATGTTAGATTCGTTTTTGAAGCGTGCTTTCCAAGGTCAATAGGATTTTCGGGTATTCTGTCGTCAATTTATGGAACGCTTCGCGTCTTACCGACAGCAGCACCGACAGACCTAGTGCCCTTACCGTAGCGTTTCGGGGAGTGTCCTTGAGTAAGGCGATTTCGCCAAAATGATCCCCGTCCTGCAAGACGGCTACCCGCTTCTCACCCTCTCCGGGGACTTCCTTTATAACCTCAAACTTGCCGCGGACAATGATGTAAAATTTGTTGCCTTCCTCTCCTTCACGAACAATATCTTCGTTTTCTTTGCAAGTTTCGGTTGAAAACAGGGCGGAGATGCCTTGAAGCATTGAAGGCTCAATCCCTTCGAAGAAGGGCAGTTTCGCAAGCCGGTCAACCTCAACCGTTGCATAAAGCCCGTCCTGGGACAGGTGAAACCCGTGTTGTTTTTCCCACAGGCTGGAGTAGAGTCCGTTGTGTTTCAAAAGCTCCTGATGGGAACCGGATTCTACGATGCGGCCCTCCCTGAACACATAAATGATATCGGCATTCACTACAGAAGCCAGCCGATGGGTAACCGATATAATCGTCTTGTGCTCGCGGATTTCTTGAATCAATTGATTGATATCCGCCTCTGTAGCAGGGTCCAGCGCCGATGTAACCTCATCAAGCAGCAACAGCTTCGGATTTCTTAGGAGTGCCCTTGCAATCGATAGGCGCTGGCGTTCGCCGCCTGACAAAGATCCCCCTTCATGGTGAATCCGTGTATCATATCCCTCAGGCCAGCTTGTGATAACATGATGTATCTTCGCCTGCTTCGCCGCTTCCATGATATCCTCATCCGTAGCTTCAACGCCGTCAAGAAGCAGATTGTCACGGATCGTGGCGTTAAATAAAAAGGTATCCTGACTAACTAACGTACACAGCTTTCTTAACGAAGCCTCGCTAACGGTACGCAGGTCATACTCATCTATCACAACAGTGCCCTGCTTGGGATCATAAAACCGGGACAGCAGCTGTAACGCGGTGCTTTTGCCGGAGCCGCTTGGTCCGACGAAGGCCGCATAGCTTCCCGCTGCAATTCGCAAACTGACGTCCCGTATTTGATCGGCTTCGGGGGTATAACCAAAGGTGACCCGGTCCATCCGGATCGAGGTTATAGAAGAAGGAAGCTGTGTAGGGATGGCGGCTTCGGGAACAGTCGGCTGCTGATCGAAGATTTCCTTGACGCGTCTGAAGCTAATGCCCGAATCTATGAGGTTCGGGATCAGAAACGATAGATTCGAGCCTGACTGACCTACGTACATAAACAAAGTAAAAAAAGCCATGAAGCCGCCTACCGTCATCTGGTCATGGAAAATCAAATACCCGCCGAAGCCCATCATAATTCCGTTTAGTATTAATAATGCCGTTAGAGGCAACCGTTCCATCAACGAGTTGATGAAATGCAAGTTCAAGCCAAAGGCAAACAGCTCGTGAATTTGCTTCCGGGCCCGCTCCTGGAACCTGATCTGTTGGTGCAAGCCTTTAATGGTTTTGTGCCCCTTGACCATCTCATCGACCGTATTGGAGAAACGTTCCTGAGCTTCCTTATAGCTTACATTGGCGGTTGCCGCCCGGCCTTGAAGCAATCTGGGCCCGAGAAACATCAGCATAGAGCCGGCAAGCATAGCCAGCGTGAGCTTCCATTCAATTGAAAACAGCATAAAGAGCCCGAGCATAATACTTAAAGTCTCTTTCAGAAAGAAGGGAGCCGAAATGCGAATGACTCTCTCCATGGAACCCATATCCGCAGCGAAGCGAGTGACAAGATCCCCGGTCCTGTATCGTTGATAGAATGGCAGCGATTGCTTCTGAAGGTGGATAAACAGCTCGGTTCTCAGCTTCCGGATCACTTCGCTGCTCAGCCTCCCTAGCGAGTAATCCCCGTACACGCTTGCACAAATGTTGAAAAATCCGCCGCCGATCAGAATGAACATAATGATAATGAACACTTGAAAGTTCCTAGGTGTAAAGGCCTCGTCCACCAAATATTTCAGGCTCAAAGGGGCGGCAACCGTATAAGCAACTTCAACGAAAATGCTGAATAAAAATAGGCCGAACAAGAGTTTGTATTGTGTGAAATGGCGCAGCACGGTCTTTATAAAATCCAATTTATTCGCCGCCTCCCAGTATGTACCTATAGATTACCGCAGTTTCTAATGACTGTAAACGGCTCCGGCAGTGAATGACGAAAAATTGAGGATTTGCAACACCACGGCTCGTCTCCATATGTATGTCGAGAGAGTATCTATTGGATGCTCTCTCTTTCTATAATTTACGGGTGCTTTCATACAGCACATGATGGCTCGAAAAGCTGAGTTCGACTGTACAGAAAAAGGACCCAAACGGGTCCTCTCCATTAAATTGCAGGCTTCCAACAGTTCATATTTGGTGGTGCTTAAGCGACGCCAGCTTGCAGCCTAGTGCTTTTTCCAATGTCCACTAAATGGGGTCTTGACCAAAAACCTAGCCTGCAGGGGCTATGTCAATGTTGTATTAGCCTCGAAAGGCCTAGGCCAGATTGCTAAAGAAGTCGGATACCGGGACGATAAGCATTTTGTTAAAAACGTTTAAACGCGAGGAGGTATGACGCCTTCGGAGTACCGCGGGTGTGAAACCGGGTCATTGTGAAAGCAACTATTTCCACGACTCAAAGGATTTCATTCAACCAACAATATCTTTTATTTTGACAGAATTCATTTTGCTCAAATCAATGAATTCATTCTCAAGTGCAATTAATGGACTTGTCGGGTAGTTAGGATTAATCAGCAGGATCTTGCCTTTTCTTTCGTCAGATAAAATTGACGTCACTGCCAACTTGTGAGGACATGAGTCGATTCAAAAACGTCATGCCGATTACGGGATCAAAACGATTTTGTAAAATATTCGTATAGAGTTCATTTATGACTTGATAGAATACAAAAGATGGTCTATGAGGGCGCTCAGAAATCATGGCCAGATACACATCAGCCAAGGCGATTATCTTACTCAGTCGATCCATTTGGTTTCCTTTTAATTTGGCAGGATATCCGCTTCCGTCATCTCTTTCATGATGCTGCAAAGCAACTAACGCAACACGATGATCCATCCCTGATTCTTTTTAAAAGGTCATATCCTAAAGTAGTGTGTGTTTTTACTATTTCAAATTCGTGAGGTTGGTACCATGTTGTTTGATGCAACAAATAATGCGGAAGCTTAACAGAGCCAATATCATAGAGGCTAGCAGCTGTAGTCAGTAAGTTTAATTCGCTTTCGTCATTGCATCCACTTTCCGAGCAACGTGGCAATAACGGCAACGCCGACACTTTGTTTATAGCGAAAGTCCCCCTTTGATTTGAGTTCCGAAAAGAGTTGATATAAATTCCGCTTTTTGGTGACTTCCATTATAAAAGGGAGCACTTTATCTTCAATATCCGAAACTGGAACCTTGCCGTTTTTATGGACGAAGTCGTGGATCTCCTACATCTGCGTTTCCGTCCGTTTAACTAACTCTTGAGTATCTATAGGTATAAATTCTAAGGTCGGTTTCCTTCGGGTGGTGTTGCAACAGCAGATTGTTGTTGTTCTTCTGCTACCAACTCAACATGGATATCAAAGATGTCGATCTTGAATTTCTCTAGTTTCTCAACATGGCTAGGTAAAAGTATAGTCTCGTTAGGAATCAACATCACGCCTCTTGCGTCTAAAATAGTGTGTGACAAGCGTTTTCCAATCAGATCGTCGTAGTTATCAAATTGCATTTTAAGTTAGTACCTCTCGGATGTTTCGATTCTTTCTATTGAACAACCGACAAAGCCATCGCATGCACGAGAAGATCGTTTCTACTTACTGCTTCGGCAACCCAGCCATCTTAGTTTTTTTTAAACCCTTAGATCTGTAGCTTTGCGTCCTTATGTTTCGATAAGTTTGCCTTTATCGTGGTTAGTCTGATTATATTCATTTTTTTCTTATTAGTCGAGAGAATGCTATAATCGTAATCCAAAAAGCAGCTCAACCAATAGGCTAGCTGCTTAATTGCTTATATTTGCGCTCCACTACCGCCCCAACTGGTAAGCTACCGCACGCTGCCAGCCGGAAACCGCCTGCTTGCGGTAAGCCTCGTCCTTAGCCGGGCTAAAGGAGCGGTCGTATCCCTTCAGCTGCTCCAGCTCTGATAAATCGCTCCATAATCCAACCGCCAGCCCAGCAAGAAACGCAGCTCCGAGCGCTGTCGTCTCTATGACCCTAGGCCGAGTTACGGCAACTCCAAGCAGATCTGCTTGGAACTGCATGAGGAACTCGTTCTTCACAGCTCCGCCGTCTACCCTCAGTTCTCGCAGATGTATACCGGACTCTTCCTCCATCACTTGAAGGACTTCGCTGCTTTGGAAGGCTATAGACTCCAATGCAGCTCTAACAATATGCGCTCTGGTTGAAGCGCGAGTCAAGCCCGTAATCATGCCGCGTGCATCAGGCTCCCAATACGGCGTACCCAAGCCGGTAAAAGCCGGCACGAAATAGACGCCCTCCGTATGCTCTACCGATCTCGCGATAGCTTCTGTCTCAGCGGCGCTTTCGATAATGCCGAGCCCATCGCGAAGCCACTGCACAACGGTGCCCGCATTGAATACACTGCCTTCCAGAGCGTAATAAACTTTGCCGTTCAAGCTCCAGGCAATGGTCGTAATAAGCCCTTTCTCCGACATGACCGGCTTCTCCCCGGTTTGTTTAAGTACAAAGCAGCCCGTACCGTACGTATTTTTGGCCATCCCTTCGGTGAAGCAGGCTTGACCGAACAATGCCGCCTGTTGATCTCCGGCAGCCCCAGCAATTGGAATGCGAACAGCTGCTGCTGCACCCAGAAGCTCTGTATGTCCGTACACCTCGCTGGATGATTTAACCTCCGGCAGCATAGCCTTCGGTATATTTAATTGTTGCAATATGTCATCATCCCACTGCACGGAATGGATATTGAGCAGCATGGTCCTTGAAGCATTGCTTACATCGGTCACATGCTGGCGGCCTTCGGTCAGCTTCCAAATCAGCCATGAATCGATAGTGCCGAACAGAGCCTCTCCCCGCTCTGCTTTAGCCCTGATATCAGGATTGTTATCCAGCAGCCATTTCAGCTTCGTTCCCGAGAAGTAGGCGTCAAGCACCAAGCCCGTTTTGTTCCGGATAATCGGCTCCCAGCCCTGCTGCTTAAGCTCCTCACACATTGCGCTTGTTCTGCGGCATTGCCAAACAATAGCCCTATGCAGCGGTTTGCCGGTCAGCTTATCCCACACCACTGTCGTTTCACGCTGGTTGGTAATACCGATTGCTGCGATTTCCTCCAAGTCAATCGACTTTACCGCTTCGCGAAGTACTTCCAGCTGTACCTGCCAAATTTCCTCCGCATCATGCTCTACCCATCCGGATTTCGGAAAAAACTGCGTAAATTCCTTTTGCGCCGTGCTGACAATAGCCCCTTGTGGATCAAAAACTATGGCCCTACAGCTCGTTGTCCCTTGGTCTATCGCCACAACATAACGTTTTTGTTTCATGGCTTCTCCCCCCCTGCCACAATCCTTTAACCATAAAAAACGTTTACACAGATGCAATCTAACACACTATCATTTTCACTGTCAACCGTATTGATTAATCTTCCTGAGCATGATATGATACGCACTAACAAGTTAATAATCAGGTCAGAGAACCAGAGAGACCGAAACATACCCAATGTATAAGCCATGCAATGGGATCATGTTTGCGGTCTTTTTTGTTTGTAATCATATAGAAAAAAAGGATGGGATTGTTAATGGGAGCACATTTTTCAAGCGAGCAGCGTATAGCGAATTTAAAAGAGCTTGGTCAGCAAACATTGGATTTATTGGTTATTGGCGGAGGGATTACAGGGGCAGGCATTGCCCTGGATGCACAGAGCCGCGGTATGAGTACAGGCTTGATCGAAATGCAGGACTTCGGAGCCGGCACTTCCAGTCGTTCAACCAAACTTATTCACGGCGGACTTCGCTATTTGAAGCAGCTGGAATTTAAGCTGGTCGCCGAGGTCGGTAAAGAGCGCGCAATCGTTTATGAAAATGCACCTCATGTAACAAATCCTGAATGGATGCTGCTGCCTATTATCCAAGGTGGAACGTACGGCAAGCTGGCAACTTCAGTAGGGCTGCTGGTTTATGATCTGCTGGCTGGAGTACGAAGACAAGAACGCAGAATTATGCTGAACAAGGACAAAACATTGACGAAGGAGCCCCTGCTTCGTAAGGATATGCTCAAAGGTGGAGGGTACTATGTCGAGTATCGTACAGATGATGCTCGTTTAACGATAGAAACGATGAAGGAAGCAGTGAAGCGCGGGGTGAAAGCCGTCAATTATGCAAAGGCCGAAGAGCTTATATATGACCAAGGGAAACTGGTCGGCGTCAAGGCTGTTGATCAGATAACTGGATTGAGCGTAGAAGTGCGCGCCAAACGGATCGTCAACGCAGCTGGTCCATGGGTTGACACGATCCGTGAAATCGACGGCTCCAAGCAAGGAAAGCGGCTGCATCTGACGAAGGGCGTTCATCTTGTAATCGACGGCAAAAAGTTCCCGTTGAATCAAGCCATCTACTTCGATACGCCTGATGGACGGATGGTGTTCGCAATTCCGCGCGATGGTAAAACTTATATCGGAACAACGGATACGAACTACGTCGGCGATATCGTTAATCCACGAATGACCGTAGAGGATCGGGATTACATATTGCGCGCGGCTAATTTCATGTTCCCGACATTGAAGCTGGGCCCGAATGATGTGGAGTCCAGCTGGTCGGGGCTGCGTCCGTTAATCCACGAGGACGGCAAATCACCTTCCGAGCTATCGCGTAAGGACGAAATCTTTATCGCACCCTCGGGCTTGATCACTATAGCCGGAGGCAAGCTGACCGGCTACCGGAAAATGGCCGAGCGGATCGTCACCCTGGTCGCCTCGCAGCTGCAGCAAGAAGGGCATGCCCCATTCCCTGGCTGCAAGACGGACAGCATTCGTCTCTCCGGCGGAGAGGTCGGTGGATCGAGTGGTTTTGACGCATTCGTCAAAACCAAGATCAGAGCTTGCGTCAGCGCCGGATTGAGCGAGAGCGAAGCAGCCGTTCTCGTACACCGCTACGGCTCCAACGTAGACCGTGTGCTTGAGCTATACATCGCACATCACGATGAAGCCAAGCAGCATGGACTGCCCGCCGCTTGGTTCGCTGCCCTGCTCTATGGAATCGAAGCGGAGATGGTTGTTACGCCGCTGGACTTTTTCATCCGCAGAACAGGCTCGTTATATTTCAATATAGACGCTGTAAAACGTTTGAAGCAGCCGGTAATGGACTACATGGCTGCACGGTTCGGATGGGAAACTTCGGTTTCAGCTGGGCTGATGCAAACTCTTGACGGCCACATCCATGATGCAACGGAGCCATTGAAGCAAGAAAAAGCTTAAGACATAGTAAGCATGTGCTAATAATGGCTCCAAATATCTTTGCGGGAAGTTGTTACGGCAACAGCTCCAGCCTGAAGTGCCATCTCCACCTCTTCAATCGTGCGTATTAATCCTCCGGCAAGAATCGGTATGTTCAGTTTGCCGCACATTTCAGCAATAATGTGCGGCATCACGCCTGGAAGCACTTCAATAAAATCAGGCTGGTTTTTCTCCGTAATTTTATAAGTCATTTCCAAGGCTGTAGTATCCAGCAGGAAATGCCGCTGAATGGCCAACAATTTATTTTTCTTCGCCGTCACAATGGCTGTACTTTTCGTCGAAATAATGCCTGCCGGCTTTATGGTTTGACAAAGGAATTCAACAGCATATTCATCATTTTTTAGCCCGTGTATAAGATCAGCATGGATGAGCAGCTTCTTCTGATGACTTCTTGCCAGCTGCGATACACTCATTAGCTGGGATATATGGCAGTCCAACAGTACCAAGTACTCAAAGTGACTGTTTAATAACAGCTCCAAATCTCTCATTTTGCGTACAGCGGGAAGCACCTTCTGTCCGTAAAAATCCACCTGCCATTCCCTCCTCAACTATTCAATATCCAAATCTGTCACGGCCCCGATTGAAGCAGAAGATACGAGCCGGGCATATTTGGCCAATACGCCAGACGAGAACTTGGGTGAAGGCTTTTTCCAACTCTTCTTTCTTAGTTCCAATTCCTCGGAAGATACCTGAAAATTCATTTCTTGCGTTTCACTATCAATTGTAATGAGATCCCCTTCTTGCAGCAAGGCAATCGGTCCACCCACTTGTGCCTCAGGTGCAACATGTCCGACTACAAATCCATGCGAGCCTCCGGAAAACCTGCCGTCGGTAATAAGCGCAACCTCTCCGCCGAGTCCTTTTCCTACAATCATTGCGGTCACAGAAAGCATTTCCGGCATGCCTGGACCTCCTTTGGGACCTGCATACCGAATGACTAGCACATCGCCTTTACGAATTTCATCGGCCATAATAGCTTGTGTAGCTTCTTCTTCACTGTTATAGACACGAGCGGGACCAGCAAAACGAAGCTTCTTTAAGCCCGACATTTTGGCTACTGCACCTTCCGGCGCAAGATTTCCTTTCAGTACAACCAAGGGTCCGCTTGGCTTTAACGGATTGTCAAATGGGCGGATGATCACTTGGTTTTCTTTTAAAGGCTCCAACCCTGCCAGATTTTCAGCCAAGGTTTTACCTGTAACCGTCATGCAATCCCCATGCAGCAGTCCTTGCTCCAGCAACAGCTTCATAACTCCTGGCACGCCACCGATATCGTTAAGATCCTGCATTACATATTTTCCACTTGGCTTTAAATCGGCCAGATGAGGCACTTTTCTACGAATCCGTTCAAAATCATCCAATGTTAAATCCACTTGAACCGAATGTGCGATAGCCAGCAGATGAAGAAAGGCATTGGTTGAGCCGCCGAGTGCCATAACTACCGTTATTGCATTCTCAAATGCTTTTTTGGTCATAATATCTCGTGGAAATATCTTTTTTTCTAAAAGCTCCAGCACACTCTTGCCTGCTGCCGCGCACTCTTCTGCTTTGCTGCGTGCAATAGCGGAGGTAGAAGAAGATCCAGGCAAAGTCATCCCCATAGCTTCCGCGGCTGAGGCCATAGTGTTGGCCGTATACATGCCTCCGCACGCTCCGGCTCCAGGACATACATGGCATTCGACCTGATGCAATTGTTCATCGGTGATTTTCCCCTCATGGTACTGGCCCACCGCTTCAAACGCTGAGACAATATCAACATCTTTCCCATCCAGCTTCCCTGGTTGAATGGTTCCCCCGTACACATAAACCGCCGGCAGATTCATTCTGCCAATTGCCATCAAACAGGCAGGAGTATTTTTATCGCATCCCCCAATGGCAACCAATCCATCAAAACGTTCCGCATTCACTACAATTTCAATAGAATCGGCAATAATCTCCCGGCTGGGTAAGGAAAAAAGCATACCTTCATGCCCCATCGAAATCCCGTCGGATACGGTAATCGTATTGAAAATCAATGGAGCTCCGCCCTGTTCCTTGATTCCCTTCTTGGCTTCTACGGCAAGCTGGTCAATATGAATGTTACAGGGAGTGACTTCACTCCAAGTGCTTGCTACTCCGATCATCGGCTTTTTAAAATCCTCATCCTGAAATCCTACTGCGCGCAGCATAGCTCGGTTCGGAACCCGATTCACACCCTCACTAATTACTTTACTGCGTATCCGCAAATCTTCTTTGCCCGACATATGATCATCCCTTCCTTATATGGATTATTAGATCAGCGCATGCAGCTCGCGCATAGGTCTTAATAGATTTTGCTTCATCATAGCTGCCGCTCTCTCTTGGTCACGGTTCTCCAAAGCGCTAATTATAGCTGCATGCTCCAAAACGGATTCATGAGTTGATGTGAAGCGTTGTTTCAGAAACACATATTTGAAACGGCGTATATGAATTTGCAGCGATGAACTAAATGACGAAATATACGAATTATCGGATACATCAACAATGAGATTATGAAATTGCTCGTCCAATTCCATCGCTTGATAAGGCTGCCCGTTCTCGATTGCTTCAGTGAACTGAGCGTTAAGCCCTTTTAACTGCTCAATATGCTCAGGCAAGATGAGCGATGCCGCTAATTCAGCAGCGAGAGAATGCAAGGCAGCAAGAGTCGGATACATTTTCAAAATATCATCTTTTTCAATGTTCTTTACCCTTGTATCTTTTCCCGGATGCATTTCTACAAGCCCTTGAACCTCCAGTAATTGCAAGGCTTCCCTAATCGGGGTTCTGCTGACACCCAATACTTCTGCTAAATCGGCATCAATCAACTTTTCTGCTGGTTGTAGAGTTCCATCTATAATCCATCTTTGTATTTGCGACAACGCGCGTTCTTTGGCTGACATTCTAATCGGCGTTGAATAATTGGTAGGTATCGGCATAAGCATCTCCTTTAATATGCAATATATCGCATACATATATCAAATGCAACTATTAATTTTACACTCCAATTATTTGC
Source organism: Paenibacillus sp. GCM10027630 (assembly GCF_042676305.1). NCBI lineage: Bacteria > Bacillati > Bacillota > Bacilli > Caryophanales > Paenibacillaceae > Paenibacillus > Paenibacillus sp. GCM10027630. The sequence continues at coordinate 49,109 of NZ_JBHTGY010000011.1, forward strand.
GTAAACCTCCATTGTTTATCAAGAATGACAAATAGAGCTGCCTCAGCAGCTCCTGCTATTATTACCAATAAGATCTCTGCTAACAAACTATTTCCAATATTTCTCGGTACCCAATAGGAAATGGTTTCGTTATCATAAGAATGTATTTATATGAAATTAGTAAATTACATCTATAGAGGAGCTGATAGATTTGAAGAAAGCTATTACAACTGGAATTGCCGTAATGACAGCAGGTGTGCTGCTATTTGGAGGATCTGCCCAAGCAGCAGTGTATACGGTAAAGTCCGGAGACAGCCTATGGAAAATTTCACAAACGTACAATACGACTACAAATAAATTATCTCAGGTAAATCAGCTTACATCGAGTGAGATTTATCCTGGTCAAACACTTCAAGTTCCCGGACTTGCTACATATTCCGTTAAGGATGGAGAATCGATGTGGAATATTAGCGTTAAGCAAGGCGTAAGCCTGGAGGCATTAATTGCTGCGAATCCCCAAGTCAGCAATCCCAATAATATTTGGAGTGGTTTAAAGCTGAATATTCCCGATAAGTTTGGAACAACTGCACCCGCAACATCTGCTGCACCTTCCGCACCTTCAACTTCAAACCTGGCTAAGCCTGCTTTATTCGCAGACGGAAAATTTCCATTAGCTAAAGGAACCTATACCCAGCCGTTTGAAAATAATTATGCCGACGAACGGTACTGGTCTGCCAACGGTGATGAGATCCGCAAGCATGAAGGCGTTGATATAATTGCCAAGAAGGGTACACCGGTTTACAGTGTATTAGACGGTGAGATCGTTAACTTTGGTTGGAATGAGCTTGGAGGATGGCGTGTCACCATTCGGGTTAATGATACGACCCAGTTCTATTATGCTCATCTGAATGGTTATGCGAGTGGCATTGGAAAAGGCAGCATCGTTAAGAAAGGTCAACTCATTGGTTATGTCGGCAGCACAGGCTATGGTCCGGAAGGTACTCAGGACCTGTTCGATCCGCATCTGCACTTCGGCATCTACAGCACGACTCCATCCTGGCACTCTGTGGACCCATTCTCTTATCTAAAGTGGTGGGAGCAGAACCAATAATCTTTAGTCACCCTGCCGAATACCCTGCAATACCAGGCTCCTGCTCTGCGGGCGTCCTTTTATTTAATTATGAAACTACTTGAACTCCGGACTCCGTCACCTTCCTTTTCTTAGGAAAGGTCAGCAAGAATGCTGTCTCCGAATCATCGCTTGTAAATGAAATTTCTCCATTATTCTTCGCCATAATTTGCTTGCATATGGCAAGCCCAAGCCCTGTGCCATGCTCTTTATTGGTTACAAAAGGAGTGAAGAGCCTTTGGGCCATCTCCGCGGGTATAGAAGGCCCGTTATTACTCACACGTATATAGATGTAACCGCTGTCTTCGGAACAGGAGATACTCATCTTTTTATTCGATTTAAGTGCAGATAAAGCATCGATTCCGTTGTTCAAAAGATTGGACAATACTTGCTGGATAGCTGATTTTTGAACCCTAAGCTTCACTTGCTCCGGTACAGCAAGCAGCAGGTCTACATTTTCATCAATGAGTCGCGGACTAAGCAGTGATATGTTAGTATCGAGTATTTGTCTCGCAGAAACATATACAAGTCCTTCCTCTATCATCGGGCGCTTGGAGAAGCTCAGAAAGCCTGTTACCTGCTTCAGAATGTTATCACACTCATGCTCTATAATATCGAGGTAACTGTCTACTTTTTCAAAAGTCTGTTGATGTATCCCTAAACGAACTAATTTCAAAAATCCTATTATCGATGTGAGCGGATTGCGGATTTCATGCGCCATGCTGGAAGCCATTTTGCCAATCAGATTGATTCTATCCTCATGCAAACGATCAAACTCACAATCCTTCTCCTTCATCCACAAAACCGTTTTTTCCCAACAGGCATGGCACAGCATAATTTCAAAATGATCGATTCTAGCACTAATCTGCTTGAAAAGTCCTAAAGACAATATATCTCCGCCTACTTCCAGCAATGAATTCCGCCATAGATGCGAAAAGCTAATAATCCACTTCACTGTTCCCTCATCCTTTTCAACAGTCCTGGCCCAATCCACAGCTTTGAGCACAACCGGATGTTTCTCGAAAGGAATATGCAGCTCCGTAATATACTGAAAGTATGCCTGCCCTCTATTAAATAATTCCTCTTTATTCGCGTCCCCTGGGGATTCATTACTTAAAGCATTGATCCAATGTGTAATAAACTGATGCTCCATTTGGCGAACTTTGACTAACAACGATTCGTTATCCATGGTGAGATACCTCTCTGTAATCTTTGTTCTTCATTGGTTACACAGTGCACATTTATCACAAAATTAACTCCAAGCCTTCTATCTAAATTGCTATTTATGATTTCACAAATGACACTGCAATAATAAGATTAATTTAAAAGCTGCTTCTTTCCAAGTAGTTATTTAAATCATTGTTGGGGGTATTCGGCTAAAGGGTCCCCTCTATGTAAGAAACGGTTTCCGGATTAAGGTCAATATTGGCAGCGCCTAAACTGTCTATTAAATGCTCTTTATTTTTACAGCCAACTACGGGAAATACAGGAAACGACTGCTTCAAAAGACAAGCTAAAGCAATTTGATTCGAAGTTGCCCCATGCTCGCTAGCAGCTTGCTCTACTCGCTCCAGACGCGCGAAATTCGTCTCGTTTCCATACTTGCGGAATTTGCCAGCCAAAGCAGGATCTGCCTCCATCCCCTTTTGGTATTTGCCACTAAAAAAACCATTCGCTTGCGAGCAGTATGGGATAAGCGGCATGCCCGTACTTTTATGCCAGGCAAGCAGCTCATGATCTGTAAGAACTGCAGTAGGGTCATTAACAGCCTCCCTGTTAACCTCAGCTAAACTCCAAAGATTGCTTACAGCCACAAACCCGTTATAGCCCTTCTCTTCTGCATACCTGCGGGCCTCCTCCATCCGGGACAATTTCCAATTGGAGCAAGCATAATAGCGTATATTCCCTTTGCGGACATGAGATTCCAATGCTTCAATCATCGATTCGACAGGCAATGCCGGATCATCCCGGTGCAAGTAATACAGATCAATATAGTCAGTTTGGAGCCGCTGTAAACTTCCTTCGAGATCGATGCGGATGTCCTCAGCCGATAATCTGGAAACGGACATTTGATCCAGTAGCGGATGCCCTCCCTTCGTAGCTACTATCATCTCGCTTCTATTCCCATGCTCCTTCATCCAACTGCAAAGAAATCGCTCGCTGCTGTTTGGTTCAATCGGCAGCCAGTTGGCATATACCTCTGCCGTATCAAGAAAGTTTCCGCCATTAGCCGTATAAGCTTCCAAAATGTCTTTGGAATCCTCATTGCTGATCGTACTTCCTATATTAGATGTCCCTAAACAAATAACAGCTGCATCAAGAGTAGTTTTCGATATACGTTTACGTTCCAAGCTTATCATCTCCCTAATCGTTATACCCTATAATTTACCACTAACCCTTGCATCTTCCCATTGGAATAACTGACAAAAATCTGTGTTACGCATTTACAGTTTCGTGCCACAGTGATATGATAATACTGTTTTTTATATGAAAAATTGGGGGAATGAAACATGCATATTCCTGATGGTATATTGGATCCGAAAGTGTGGGCGTCCTCTGCAGTTGTTACGGTGGCTGTGCTGGCCAAAAGCGTGCAGTATTCCAGAAGCAAGCTGCAATATCGCGCCGTACCTGTGATGGGCGTTATGTCCGCTTTTATTTTTGCATCGCAGATGATTAATTTCCCTTTGCTCGGAGCAGCAACCTCGGGTCATCTTATCGGAGGAGCTTTAGCCGCTTTGTTGTTTGGCTTCTGGCCGGCTACACTCATAATGACAACCGTAGTCGCCATCCAGGCAATCGTCTTTCAGGACGGAGGAATTACCGCTCTGGGCACTAATTTGTTGAACATGGCTATTCTGGCTCCCGGTGCCGCTGCGCTTGTATACCGCCTTCTGCGATCCGTTTCCTTTATTCCGCGGTCGGTAAAAATATTTATAACCAGCTGGCTCAGCGTCCAGTCCGTTACATTGGTAGTTGCAGTTGAACTGGCCTTATCCGGAGTCGTACCTTTTGGAACAGGGGTAAAAGCATTGTTATTCTGGCACACCTTCATCGGGATCGGAGAAGGCATCATTACAGCAATCGTTCTTCCGTTCGCGCTTCGATCATCGTTTCAACTTAGACAAGAGGAGTCGTTGACTCAATGAAAAAAAATATTATAAGCTGGTTTATTGTATCGTTGGTTATCGGAGGATTTATTTCATTATTTGCTTCCTCAAGCCCGGATGGCTTTGAAAAAGCAGGTGAAGAAACAGGCTACATAGAGCATGCTGCCGCTAGCATTCTACCATCTCCTTTGCCAGATTATGCGATTCCAGGGATGGATTCATGGTTCTCCTCAAGCTTGGCAGGATTATTGGGAGTTGCGCTTACCTTCGGATTCTTCCTTCTGATTGGCAAACTGCTCACAGGGCGCAACCGATGAGCTTTCTTATTCAATACCCGCCTTATAAAATTATAATCGTACTTATCTTAATTATTATGGGCGTCTCCATCAAGCATTTGGATACGCTTATTTTTCTGCTTGCATACGGACAGCTATTGCTCGCGTTGTGCCGAGTTCCTCTCTCCTATTTATGGCGTCGGCTGCGGTTTGCTCTTCCTTTTATCGTATTCTCGCTGCTGTTCTTCTCCTTGTATGAGGATCGCTTCATAGTTCATGTGGGCTTTCTTGACGTTTCCATGTATGGAGTGGAAAAGGCATCCATTTATGCCACGAGACTGCTCTTCACCTTACAGCTGCTGACATTGCTCTTTTACCGGATGACATTGCCGGAATTTTTCCAGGCTTTGGTTCGGCTGCGGGTGCCGGGAATCTTTATTGAGCTCATATTGTTTACACTGCGCTTTACGGATGTAATCCGTGAGGAGGCAGTCCGGATGTTTCAAGCTCTGCGCAGCCGGGGGATGAAGCAGCGCAGCTTCTTTTCATGGTCGAGCTACGCTGTGCTCTCGCAGCTGCTCGGCAATCTGCTGCTTCGTTCGCTTGCGCGGTCTGAGCGAATATATATGGGGATGATGTCTCGGGGCTATAGAGGCATCCCTCCCCAGCTGGAGCTTGCCCCGGCAGCGGCAGCAGATTGGGCTCTCATGCCGGTGTGGTTGATTCCGGTATTGATTGTTTTTGTGTACGATATTATGGGGCGGTGATTAGGGTGGATAAGGTAGATTCGATGCGCAAGCCGGTTGAAACCGTCTTTGAATTTAACAAGGTTAGCTATCGCTACAAGCAGGATAGAGCGGCAGCTCTTAATGAAATCAGCTTCGCTATACCACTAGGCAAAAAAACAGCCATTGTCGGACCAAACGGTGCCGGTAAATCAACGCTGATTTTTCATATGAATGGCTTGTTCAGCTCAGAATCCGGTGAAATCCTATTTAAAGGAGAACGCTTGAATAAGCAAATACAAGCTGAGCTTGTACGGCGGGTTGGAGTTGTATTCCAGGATCCGGATGATCAGATCATCTCAATGACAGTGAAGGATGATGTAGCGTTTGGACCGACACAACTGGGGCTTTCCTCAGGGGAAGCCAAGCAGCGGGCCATGGAAAGTATGGAGCTGGTAGGGGTAGCTCATCTGGCTGACCTGAATCCAAGCGAGCTGAGCTTCGGACAGAAGAAGCAGGTAGCTGTGGCCGGCGTTATAGCCATGGATACGGATGTGGTTATTTTGGATGAGCCTATGGCTTTTCTTGATCCATCCGGACAAAAGCATATCCAGAAAATAATGGAGCTGCTTATAACGAATGGGAAAACCGTCATTATCGCAACTCACAACATGCAGCTTGTTGCCGAATGGGCCGATCATGTAATCGTCGTGAAGGACGGGGCTTGCTTGGGGAATATGAGCCCGAGAGAGCTGTTCTGCGAGCATCCGCAGCTGCTGGAGGAGGCTAACCTGGACCTTCCTCCAGTGGCTCAGCTGTTCCAAGGTTTATGGGATGATCGCGCCTCTATGCCGATTCAAATAGAGGAGGCGCGACGTTGGATTCAAGCTCAGCGTGGCGTGAAGCAGGAAAGTAAAGATTGAAGGATTCGTCCTTGAGGACTGCGCAGCCGATTATGACCTACATTCTTGAAAGTTAAATGGATTCATCGCTCTGAACTGTTTGGAGGAAAATCATGTACTTCTCACTGAAGTCTATGATTTTCGTTTAGCTGCAGTATTCGACCAAGCTCCATGCAGCATCGTAGCATACGCCCATGATTCGCATGCGTCGAGTAATACATGGAAATTCTCCTGCTAATTCTCCATGGATCTCGTTAAAAATCAATTTAACTGGAAAACCTCACGTAAATTGGTCGCTATTGGACAGAATTGATCGATATAGGTGAAATTAGCAGGAGGATTTCCAGTTATATGGATATAAAACAACCAAGCAGGCCTAATAGCTGGATAAATTCCTGCTAAATCCATTGTCGACCGCAATCTGCACTACCTAGAGAAATGCCCATGTAGCCCGTGGTGCCACATCCCAATCTCCACTCCATCCCCATCTCCATCCCCATCTCCCCTCTTCCCTCTTCTGTTATCAAGCACAAACGTAAATTGTACATACAGGACGCCGCATGGCGTTTTTTATCAACTAAAGTTTTATCCAAAAAATGGATATACGCTATTCCGTCATCCACGCCGTTAGCTTCATTAAGCCTTCTCGATCGCTATGAAAAACACAATTTTTGTGCCAAGCTCAATATCACGAAATTCCACGATACGGCTCGATCGACATGAATCTTTTTCGCAATATTTGCACCAACAACCAGAGTACCTTCTGTAATTCGCGTAATACGTTGTTTCTGTTCTGTTTCTGTTTCTGTTTCATTTTATACTTCCTATGTGCGCCCCTTTTCGTATGTGGGTTTGTTCTTACCGGAACGATTCCCAGTACTCTAGAGGTGCATTTTTCATTCAAAGCTCAAATTGTTTCATTACAGGAATGACTCCTAATGCGCCAAGCAGCGAATGAATATAAGCATAAGCATGGACCTGCAGGCACACCTAAGTCTTACCTTGCTAGTCGAAAAAGGCATAAACCTGCGCGTGCCGCGATAATTATTAGAAGAGCTTCATTCGAACTCCTCTCGATGAGGCTGTACTATTGATTATCAGCTTATGCTCAAGGAAAGCAGGTAGATAATATGATCATAAATCGGGGCAACATGATCTTCTGCTGTACGGCTGTGCTTGCTGTCATTGCGTTTTTGGGATGGCTGATGACCGGAGCCGGTATAGGTGCGGCTTCACCTTCTTACAGGCCGACAACAGAGCTTGTGCAGGAACCTTACACGTTTCAAGTGAGTTTGACCAATTCAACAGAGGCCGTCATGCTGAAGCATAATCCGTTCACAGTCACAATTCATAATGCTGATCAACGACCCGCAAGCGGAGCTACGGTGGACATAACGATCTATATGCCTGATATGTTCTGTGGAACCAGTACAGTCAAAGCTAAGGAAATCAAGCCTGGAGTTTATCAGGGGGACGGAATTCCGTTGATGGCTGGGAAATCAGCAGCTGAAGTGAAAGTGCAATTAGATGGGCGGACGTTTACAGTTGAGCATCCTTTTTTGACGGTACGCCGATAATCGATGGGGAACCCCCTGTGGGGTTCGACCGACAGCTATGCAATCCCGCAACGTGCGCCCGGGATTCGCGCGCGCTGGAAATAAAGTCGCGCTCGTGAATCGCATAATCGACTGTCATCAATTAAAGACAGATTTCCTTAACATCTACAAAGAGTACCCTCGCTTCTTCACCACAACCACGGATGTATGCTGGGAATCCAGCTGTTAGCGGCCATCCCGCGCAGCACAGATAGAACGCCAATCCATATAGCCACAGCTTGACCGGCCCAGAGCAGCTTACCGCGCAGAGATTTCTTGAATACTCCGGCGAACAAACCGGCAAAATACAGCGCAGGCAGTGTTGCTAGCCCAAACACTGCCATAATCAAGGCTCCGCTCCATGCTCCGCTGCTGGATGCTGCATTCATCTGCATCGCGTAGGTCATCCCGCAAGGGATAAACCCAAGCAGCACGCCGCTGCCATAGATGGCACTCATTTCTCTGCGGTTTTTCAGCTTCAGTGATAAGCTTCTGAGAAAAGGAATTCGCAGAGGTCCCCAGCTGCCCAAAGGAATTGCGTATTTTCTAAAAACCCAAAGCAAAATAAGTACTCCGCCTGCAATGCTCGCTATCCCCTGCAGCCCGGCAAGCTTCCCTGCCGTTTCCACGAAGGAGCCCACAGTTCCCATAAGGGCCCCCAGCCCCGTATAGGTCGTTATTCTGCCCAGATTATATGCAGAAACCGCACGAAACGCACTCGCCTCGGCATTAAGAGCAAAGCCGCTGACCGTTCCTCCACACATACCTATACAGTGAGGGGCTCCCAGAATACCGGTCAATGCGGCGAGCATAAGACCATCCATATTTACAATAAAGAACACTCCTTCAAGTCAGACTTACTTTCCCCTTCCTCAATTGCCAGCTTCTTTCATCCATATTCGCAAATTACATAATTTATTAAGAACGACGCAGCCTTAATGCATTGCATAATACGGTTACGGAGCTGAATGCCATAGCCGTACAGGCCATCCAGGGAGCAAGATAACCACTGACTGCAAATGGAATCGCCATCGCATTATAAAGCAGCGAAAATCCGAGATTTTGCCGGATAACGCGCATCGTACTGCGGCTGATGTGGATCATTCGGATTAAACCGTTCAAATCGTTTTTTAGCAGTATGACATCTGCCGCCGCCTTGGCAACATCCGTTCCACGAGCCACAGCTATACCTATATCCGCAGCAGACAAGGCCGGAGCATCGTTAATGCCATCGCCCACCATGGTTACTTTGCGGCCTTGCTCCTGCAGCTCCTTAACCAATGCCGCCTTGCCCTCCGGCAGTCGTTCAGCAAAAACATGCCGAATTCCGGCTTGTCTTGCTATTGCCTCGGCGGTAGACCGATGATCACCGGTCACCATCATCACTGTGATTCCAAGCGCATTAAGCTGCTGCACTGCCTTGCGTGACGTCGGCTTAATGATGTCGCTCAAAGCAACAGCGCCGGCCCAGGCTCCGTCTATAGCTGCAAACACAACGTTGCAACCCTGCTGCTCCCATCGCTCAATGCGGTTGAATGCAGGAAGCGGAGGCACCCCCTGCTCCAGCAGCCATTTGCGTGTTCCCACAAGCACTTCCCTTCCTTCAACGTTAGCACGAATCCCATGCCCTGGGATTGCAGCGAAGCTCCCGCATTCCGGCAGAACCAGCCTTTGCAGCTTTGCAGCCTCAACGATTGGGTGGGCCAGCGGATGTTCGGAATGCTGCTCTGCTGCCGCAAGTGTGCGAAGTAACGATGACTCGGATCCGCGCACCGCCATAATTCCGACCAGCTTAGGTAAACCAACCGTTATGGTTCCGGTTTTATCCAGAAGCAGCACATCAGTACGGGGAACTATTTCCAAATGCTTGCCTTCTTTGAATAAAATGCCCGATTGGGCTGCCCTGCCTGAACCAACCAATATCGATGTAGGTGTAGCCAATCCAAGTGCGCATGGGCAAGCAATAAGCAGCACCGATATTCCCTTCTCCAGCGCCCCTCCGGCTTCACCCGGCTCCAGGAGCAAATACCATATGGCATATGTGACTGATGCCAATGCAATAATAACAGGCACAAATACGGCGGAAATACTATCCGCCAATCGTTGAATAGGAGCTTTCGATGTCTGAGCTTCCTCCATTAACCCTATCATTCGCGCCAATGTCGAGCTGGCGCCTACCTCAACCGCCTTCACTTTCAATACACCGTTAGTATTGATCGTTCCACTGATTACACGAGCTCCCGGCTGTTTGTCTACCGGAATACTCTCTCCGCTGACCATCGCCTCATTAACAGCGGAATGGCCCTCAACTACATAACCGTCGGCCGGAATACTTTCACCCGGGCGTACAATAAGAAGGTCCCCGCTGCATATCTCAGCGAATGGAACCCGAAACTCTTGGCCTCCCCTCACGACATGTGCCGTTACAGGGCGCAGTGCATACATTTGCTGCAGACTGCCTAATGTTCTTTTGCGTGCTATCGCTTCCAGCCATTTTCCGAACCAGACAATGGTCATAATCATCACACTGGCATCAAAATACAATGCTGCATGCTGGCTCACCACGCCCGATGCCTCATGAGCAGCATGACCCATAGTAGGATGAAACATCAGATAATGGCTGTATACATAAGCAGCTGAAGTACCCATTACTACCAGTACGTCCATATTGGCGCTGCCATTTTTCAAAGCATGAAAAGCTTTTACATAAAAAGGGAGACCTATGATAAACTGCACCGGTGTTGCAATGGCCAATTGAAACCAGGGGTTGACGATTAAGTCAGGAACCCATAAGGCCGATGAGAAGTCATGATGTTTCGCCATAGCCCAAATAAAAGGCAGCATTAGTATAAATGAGATTATAAACCTCAAGCCGGTGCGTCGAATCTCAAACGAATCGTCAGCATCCCGAAGCTCCTGTTTGGCTGCAAAAGAGCTTCGCTTACGAACAGTGAATCCCAACTGCTCTATTTTGCTTTCAATTTGCTCCATGCTGGCTTTATCCGGAATAATTGCCACAGAAGCCCGGTGCAGCGCTAAGTTGACATTTATTCGTTCAACACCGTCTATTCTTCCTACAACCTTTTCTATTCGTGCTGCGCATGTTGCGCATGTCATTCCGGAAATATCCAAAACTAACTGCTGCACCGCCGGTTGTCCACTCAAGTGACTCACTCCATTTATATATAAAATTGCGATCTACCCACAACTAATATATGGACTGGCTGGAGTATTCATGACCCTCGAAGCAAAATATCAAAGGACAATTGGTCATTATTCACCTAAGAAAACGTTCTCAAATAACCTCTACCGTGGTACAATCGACATGTTGTTCACCCAAGTACAGGTATGAAAATTAGGCTTTCCTTACAGAAACGGAGGAGATTCAACCTTGAAAGTATCAGTTACACTCACCCGAACCGATGTATCGGACAGCCACCTGAGGCTGCTAACACAAATTGGTGTCGACTGCATTGACTTTGGAAATGGATCCTCATTTGCAGGAGTTAAGGAACAGGGCTACCCTGATTTGGACGAGCTTATTAAACTCAAGAAACGAATTCAATCTTGGGGAATGGACATCAATCGAGTAACGTTACCAGATATATCAAGTCGCTTTGTGGAACAATTGGAGGGCTCCGAACAAGAGCTCGAGTATTCAGTAGTGGCTATGAAAGTATTTGGCGAAGCCGGAATTCCTATGGTGCGCCAAAGAATTCAAGGTGATAACCGATTTGATAAAAATGTAATGTACAATGCCAAACAACGTGGGGGCTTGACTGCACGCGGCGAGAATTGGGCCAACATTATGACCGGACTTCCCACCAAAGAAGAGCAGGAACACTGGTGGTCCCGCTTTTGTGATGTTTATTCGCAGTTGGTACCGGCCGCAGAGGAACATAAGCTGCTGCTGGCCATGCACCCTACAGATACCCCGCTTCCGGGAATGCCTTACAGCAGCCTTGGCTTTCACCGGATCATTGATGCTTTTCCAAGTAAAAGGGTCGGTTACGTATACTGTGTAGGAACAAGGGGCGAGGCTGGAGGATCTTCGCTTGTGTTGGACGAGATCCAAAATTACGGACGCAAGGGCCGGATCTTTTCTGTACACTTGCGTAATGTCAGGGGGAGCCTGGCGACTGCCTATGGCTTTGAAGAAGCGCTTCTGGATGACGGCGATATGAATATGTTCAGAATCGTACTGGCATTAAATAAAATAGGGTTTAGCGGTTGTTTGAATGCAGACCATATGCCTCAATTAGAGGGCGATGACAACAACCACCTGTTGGCGTGGACTTATTCCGTAGGTTACATAAAAGCACTGCTTGCTGCATTAGCGGAATTTAACGGTTAGTTGCGGCCGACATTACTCCAAGAATCGTAAGCGTATTCAAGCTTTTCGATGTATCGGCCATCATGCATATAATTTTACAACTTTATTATTGAGGAGAGACAACAAGCTATGAGTAACCCAATCAAACAAATGATGAAAGAAGGCAAATCTGCACTTGGCTGCTTTGTCGGCATTTATTCTCCGGCTCTGGCAGAAATCTTAGGCCATTCCGGCTTCGACTTCGTGCTAATTGATAATGAGCATGGTTCATTCAGCTGGTCGGAGGTTGAGGAAATGATTCGTGCCTGCGAAGTAGCAGGCGTAACTCCAATTGTGCGTGTGGTCAGCTCTGCACCTTCGGAAATACTTAAAGCTCTAGACCGTGGAGCCAAGGGCGTTCATGTCCCGCAGATTAACACAGGAGAGGAAGCTCGCGCTGTGGTCGCAGCTGCCAAATTCCCTCCGCTCGGCAACCGGGGTGCCGCTTACTCCGTACGTGCCGCGCAATACGGTCTAAGGAAAGGCCGCAGCTATTTACAGCAGAGCAACGATGATGTCCTCGTCTGCGTTCATATTGAAACTCCGCAAGCTGTCGAGCACATTGATGATATTATGCAAAGCGGCATCGATCTCGCCTTTGTCGGACCTACCGACTTGTCTGTCAGCGTCGGATATCCGGACCAGCAAAATCATCCCGAGCTCAAAGCAATGCATGATAAAGTCCTTGCCGCCGGGCGTAAATATGGAATTCCCGTAGGTATCCTTGCTCCAGACCGGGCCATGCTGGAGCAGCATAGAGCATGGGGTGCCGATTATATCGGGTTGAACCTGACCTCGATGCTGTACAGCACGTTCACCTCGTTTACCAACCGCTGATACTAAAAACCGCCTTATAGATCGGCTGTTGAATAAGCTGATCGTAAGGCGGTTTTATACGTTCAGTATGTTTTTTGCAGCGCAGCCATCCTTAGATCGGATTCCACTAACTGTTCTGCAGGTATCATCTCTTCGCGCACCAGAACCTTCAAGAAAGCATCGGCCACCTGCGGATCAAACTGCGTACCGCTGTGCCTCCTCAGCTCTTCAGCCGCTGTTTCAATTGAAAGCTTCTGCCGATAGGAACGGTTCGTTGTCATAGCATCGAAGGCGTCGCTCGCCGCCAGAATCCGTGCTCCGAGTGGTATTTCCTCCCCCTTCAAACCTAACGGGTAGCCACGGCCGTCCATACGCTCATGATGATGCCGGATCATTTCAGAAGCTCCAAGCTCCTGCAGTCGCTTGATATCCTTTATAATTTGATAGCCATCCTCCGCATGACGCTTCATAATTTCGAACTCTTCATCCGTAAGTCTGCTCTCCTTTTGCAGAATGCCTTCAGGCGTCCCGATCTTGCCGATATCATGTATCAATCCAGCGAGATGTACAGCTTCTATCTCCCGCTTCGATAACCCCAACTCTGTAGCGATTTTCTGTGCATAGCCGGCTACATTTTTGGAATGAAACGAGGTGTAAGGATCGCGAGCATCAATCGTTTTAGAAAAGGATAATATCGTATTCATAAACAATTCTTCGTATTCAGCTTTTTGCCGGAAGTTACGCCGAGAAACAATGACAACCCGATGCATTAACAAAGCTACTACCAGCATGCCTCCCGCACCTGCCAATGCAATCCAGCCGGTTTCCGTGAAATAGAGCCACAAAGCAACCACTGCAGCAGCAAAAGTCCCTACCAAATATACATTCAATACAAATAATGCAAAAATAATGACCGGCACAGCATAAATCCCTAACAGTGCAGGGTGGTAGTGGGTAGCATTCAACCAAATAGCCGTAACCAGACTGATCCCCATAAGAATCCAGAGCCCGACTATTGTGCGCTTGTTCAATTGTACCGGGCAGAAATGCACGCTGTTCTTAAGCAAACTGCCCATCCTCAAAACATCCGATCCACTTTCCTGAAGCCCAGGACTTCCTTTTGAGGTGACGTGTTCATAATCTGTTTTCAATCCTATCCGCCTCCTGTACCTGAAAATATTCTAGGTAAATCGACCTATTTGTATGTTCAGAGTACACCTGCCCGAATAGCTTGTCAACTTATACCATTTGTACTTTTAGTAAAGAAGCTGTGTTTCGTCCCTTATCTTGATATGACTAATCCCTCAAGCAAACGCCACTGTATTTCCAGGCTGGAAACCGGCCCTCAGTCGAATATGCTCATAGGGCTGCTGAGGATTGGCAATACGCCACAGCATCCGATCAGCCGCCCGATAGCCTGTCTCCCGAATAAGCAGCGACGGCCTGTCCACCAGTGGCAGCATTGCCGAAGGCTCATTTAGAAATCCGATGAACGAGCATTCCCGGGGAATCTCCACAAGAGACTTTAAGCGGTAATAGATTGGGATCACATCTTCATCTATTCCACAAATAACTGCTGTTGGTGCTGCCTTTTTGAATCTTTGCTCCACCAAGTCCAGCCACTGCTCGTCATTGCGGCGCTCTTCAACAACATGCTGCTCCGGTCGAATGTCTCCACCACACTCTTTCATAGCTTCCACAAACGCCTGCCAACGTAAAATAAACCCCCTCTGCGAGCTTACGTCCCCTACGTACATAATGTTGCGATGTCCTTTGCGATGTAAGGTTCGAACGCATACATACATCGCTTCGTACACATCCCATACCACGCTGTCCACCTTCGCTTCCGGCGGCGGGAAATTCAACAATATTCGTGGAGCATCCAGCTGCAAAAGCCGCTCCTCAAACCAATCCGGTGTGACGCGGGGCGCAATAAAGATGCCATCTGCATACAGAATCGATTGGTCCTCTACCCACTCCTCGAACCGTGCAGGCTGCAAGCTTTGCGGTAAAACCAACGGAGTGATACGGTGTCCATATTCTGCAAACCGCTCATGAAGCCCCTGCATCAAGAGCCGGTGAAAGCCAAGCGACTGCTCGCTTTGTACAAGCACAAACCGCCGTTGGAACACCGGATAAGGAGGGATACGATCTTGTTCCAGCTGCCGCAGCTGCTCTTTGGTTCGATAGCCCTTTTCATTGGCTTTTTGCCAAATCAATTGCCTCGTTTCCTCAGACATGCCTGGATGCCCCCGAAGTGCCTTGGATATCGTTTGAATCGTGACGCCAAGCTCGTTGGCAAGATCCTTTAGCGTGACACTCTTTTTTCTCGACAAGGCTTCTTCCCTCACCTTCCAAGATTTTCGTTCCAATTCCCTGTTCCATAGACAACCTCAAGGTCTGTTACCTTTAAAAAATCGTGACTTGCGGATTTGGAAAAATAAAAACAAAACAACAATCGCACCAAATGAATCAATTCCAACATCAGTTATTGCAGGAGTCCGTCCTGGTGTAAAAATTTGATGAAATTCATCTGTCGCGCCATATAGAGTGGTTAAAATCCAGGCTATTGCTAGCGCTCGCTTTCTTTTTTGGTTCGCAAGGAAAAGAAAGAGGGCAAGCAAACCAAACAAGCTAACATGCGCCATTTTTCTAATTATTAAATCAAGAATGTTTACAATTGCTGGTGGAGCACTTGTTAAATTTTTTACTATCCATGACGTATTTTCGCTTGTAGCTGCAGGAGATTCAGTGATACAAAAAATCATTACGCACCAGGCTAGTGCAATTATCCACCACATCGAGCTTTTTGACATTTAAATTCACCCCGAAGTTGAGTGTATCTTAAATATGATGTTTTTGTAAAATCGTACTTCGTTGTTGATTTATTTTACAGATTAGCTTGTAACTATTGTAGCTTTTCCCCAATATCACTCATATTACGACAACTGTTTTCGAGCACCTTCTTACTTGCTATCTGTTAATCTATGGTTAATTTGAAAGAAGAGGAGTGTTCGTATATGAAAAGTTATGAACAATTACATATAGAAATTAATAGGGTCCAAGATGAAATCTCATTCCTGTATAAAAAACATGATGCATTAAAAAAGGAACTTCAAGATGTTTGTCCGCATGAAAACAAGCTCTCAGTTAACTCACTAGATTATTCGTCAGTGCCCCAGCATGTAGATTATTGCATGGATTGCAGGAAATTTTATATTTGATTTGTTTTACTTCATCCACGGAAGTGTGGAGCAATAGTGGAAGCACTTGTTCCTCTAAAAGCTGGAAAGCACAAAAATCAGAGAGATACGGGAACAGCCAGTTCCGTTATCTCTCTGATTTTAGGCAAAATGCTCCTATTCGCCCATCATAACGGAACTCCGGCTTCCGCTATCGCATTAGATTGGAGGCTGATGATGGAATAACGGAAATCTCAGTTCCGTACAATATCCTCCAGGGATCATCGCAGCGCATCGCATCACAGCTTCGCCACTACCCTTTCGATGAAGATACCTTCCTGTCTTAAAGGCAGCTTTTTTTTGCGAGATAAGAAAGATGAACCTCCGCTACAAACGCTACTCTAATCTCTTTAAAAAAGAGCCACTTTCGCCCCTTGATGTCCCCCCTAGCCATGCTTAAGCCGCACAGTCCCGCAATAACTACGAAATACCATTCCTACTAAGGCACTTCCTATACCAGCCATTTCTTTAAACTAAAGTTAAACTAATTTTAATGTTTATTTTCTTTTATACTTAAAACCAATTCATGATGCAGATAACGAGGAGTGAAACGAATGTCCACAGCTAACCAAACTATAAAAGCAGACATTGTCGTAGTAGGAGGCGGTCCCGCCGGCGTATGTGCGGCTATTGCAGCGGGAAGGAGCGGAGCATCGACGGTTCTGATTGAACGATACGGCTTTGTTGGAGGAATGTCCACGGCAGCATTAGTGTATCCCTGGATGACCTTCCATACAACGGATGGCAAGCAGGTGATTCGAGGGTTAGGTCAAGAAATTATTGACCGTCTAGCCGCTCAAGGTGCTTCGCCAGGTCACTTGCGGGATACTGTCGGATTCGTACACACAATTACCCCCTACCATCCGGAGGTTTATAAAATATTAGCGGTCGACATGCTTAAGGAAGCCGGAGTGCGGCTGCTGCTTCACAGCTTCACCGATGCCGTACAAGTGAACGATGGACGTATCCATTCCATTCAAGTGACTGGCAAATCCGGACGGATCCATGTTGAGGGCAGTATCTTCATCGATACAACAGGCGATGCGGATATCGCATATTTATCAGGAGCTCCCTGCTTAAAAGGGCGTGAGGAGGACGGCAAAACACAGCCAATGACGATGAAATTCCGTATGCGAGGAGTCGATCTGGCGAAGGTCAAGCAATATATGCTCGACCATCCGGATGAGTTTTATAGAAAAACTCCGTTCGCGGAGCTGCGGGAGCTGCCTTTGTCCGGTGTAATGGGCTATTTCAAACATTGGAAGGAAGCGAACCTGCCTATTAATCGCGATCAGGTCTTGTTCTTTACAGGTCCTAATGAGGATGAGGTGCTCGTGAACACCACGCGCGTACAGGGTATGGACGGCACTAACATCGAGGACTTGACTGAAGCGGAAACGTTAGGACGCAAGCAGGTTATGCAGGTTGCTGATTTTATGACCAAAAACTTGCCCGGCTTTGAACGGGCATCCATTTCACAGGTCGGTGCGCAAATAGGAGTAAGGGAAACAAGACGAATTGATGGCGCTTATGCGCTTCAGGTTGCAGATGTCGTGGAAGGCCGCCGCTTCGATGATGTAATTGCGCGCAGCGGATATCCAATCGACATCCACGATCCGTCAGGAAAAGGCGTTACAGCCGCATGGGTGGAAGGCGATGGCGCTTATGACATTCCATACCGCTGCCTGCTCCCGCAAGGTATCGACAATTTATTAACTGGCGGAAGATGCATCTCCACCACTCATGAAGCGTTAGCTACGACTCGCCTGACTCCGAGCTGTATGGCTACCGGGCAAGCCGCTGGAACAGCTGCAGGAATCGCTTTCCGGCATGGCTTGAATCCGGGCGATATCAACATCACGGAGCTGCAGCAGGCGTTAAGAGAAGGCGATGCCGTCCTGGATTAACACCTTCATCTATTCATCGCCAAATTAGCTTGCATACAAAAAACCGTCAAGGTTGTGAACAGCGCTGAGCTGCACCCCTGACGGTTTTTCTTATAATATTAGCGAGAAAGTATAAGTTCGAACCGGAGGTTCACCTTTCTAATATTGCAAAAAAAGCCACCGCTAAGACACGGATGTATCTTCCTCGAAAGGGCTTCGATCAGAAGCTTTTCTTATCCAACCTTAAATGCCAGCAGCGTAATATCATCCCGCTGCGGTTCCCCGTTACGATAGGCCTCAAGCATCCCCCGGAAATAAGGCTCCTGTTCGGATAAAGGCATGTTCATCCCCTCCTGCAGCATCTGCACAAAACGTTGGCGCCCAAAGGAATAATTCTGGGGTCCACCATTCTGATCGATGAAGCCGTCTGAAATCATGTAAACCGAAGCTGACTTATTCGCCTCAACTACTATGTTCGTAAACAAGTAGCTGTTATCCGTTTTATTATACCCGATACTTTTCCGGTCACCTTTGAATATTTTCAGCTCTTGCCCATCGGATACATAAAGCGTACTTTTCGCTCCGGCAAATATAAGGTTACCTTCATTGCTCACATAGCATAGGCCAAGGTCCAAGCCATCATCGGTTCTCGAACGCCCCTGCTCCTGCTGAAGCGTTTGCTTGATAAGCTGGTTTAAACGTTGAAGAATCTGCGCCGGATTTTCTTTATTGCTGTCATTCGTAATTTGGTTCAGAATCGACACTGATACCATCGTCATGAATGCTCCCGGCACTCCATGTCCGGTACAGTCGCCTACAGCAACCAGATAGCCGCTATCAAATGACTTGACCCAGTAGAAGTCGCCCCCTACGGTATCCCGCGGATTCCAAATCAAGAAATGTTCATTCCATAATTTGTTTAGTCTTTCCTTAGGCGGCAAGATGGCCTCTTGAATCCGTTTGGCATAATCAATGCTGTCAACGAGCTTTTCTTTTTGCTCCCACAGCTCCCTTGTACGCTCCGTTACTTTGCTTTCGAGCTCCTCGTTTAGCTGCAGCGCTCTTTTAAAAGGATTGGCAAGCCGAGTGGATACATAATAGAAAATAAAAATGATTGCAATAATGCTCATCAATGCGGCTGCCGCTGTATTTACTTTAATTGTGCTTAAAAAGCCCACTGTTTCGCTGCGCGGAATTTGATACACAATTCTCCAATTGGCAGAAGACTCCAGCGGGTAGCTAATCAGATCAATGAGCTCTCCCTTGTCATTCGTGTATTCCAATATTTGCGGTTGAAAGTTAGACTTGCCTTCCTTTTGACCTGCTGTCATTACGATAGTTTTTACCGTACTGGGCAGAAATGCATCGAGCATTTGACCGTCATGCTCCAATTTATCCGATAAATGGATTTTTCCCGTCCCGTCAACCATCCATAAATTACTATTTTTCCCATACTTATAATTGGTAAATTCCTCTGACATACTTTTCAAGCTCATACCCACGCCTGCTACAGCAATAGGATTATTAACATCACCCATCAGAACATTAACAAAAACAAACGTATCCTGCCGCTGCGCGTTAAAATCCAATTGGACATTAACCTGCTGCTTGGACGCCAGTGCTTTAAAAAACCATTGATCGTCCGGATTGGATTCTTGGAGCGTCCCTATAATGCTTCCGTTCTCGCCCCAATAATGCTTTGTAATTGCGCTTACAATAAAAGTATTGTTGTAATCGAACTCTTTTGCCAGCTTCTGAATTCTCTCTACGGCATCCTTACCGGCCTGCTCATCCTTTTCTCCGCTTAGCACCCATCGATTAATTCCCGGATCCTGCGCGAGCAGGCTTGAGGTTTCCTTAGCTCTTTCAATTCGGCCATCCACATTGGAAGCAATAGACCGAACCATGAAGGCAAGATCCTTCTCCTTAAGCTTCTTAACGGCTTCCTTTGCAGTAATAAAATAAACTATGGATCCCACCAGCAGGATAGAAATAATAATAACCAGGCTAGCGAAAATAACGACTTTGAATACCCCTTGATCTTGTCGAATGGATTTTAGCTTAATTTCCATGGGCTACCTCATATTTAATAGTCTGATTGGCAGTGAAAAATAAAAACTGGCTCCTTCACCTGGCTTACTGCTAACCCCCATTTGCCCACGATGCTTTTTAATGATTTCATGGGCAATGGCTAGTCCTAAGCCTGTTCCTCCTGGAGCTTGCTTATGCTTCGTTTTCTCCCCCCGAAAAAAGCGGTTGAACACATTAGGGATAGAAGATTCCTCAATACCTGGACCGGAATCACTTACCTTTAGCGTACAGATAGACAGCTCTGCATCCACCTCACATTGAAAATGAATGGCCCCTCCCTTGGGGGTATACTTAAATGCATTAGAGATCAAATTATTCATTACTTGTTCAATACGGACTGAATCTACAGAAACAACGGCAAGTTTTGACTCCGGCACACCTTGTAGGGGGTCCATAGCAAACAAATACCCGCGATCATTAATTTCCAATTCAAACTTATTTTTAAACATCGCGTATAAGCTCTCTACCAGAATATCCTCAAATTCCATCTTCGTCTGATTCGCTTCCAGCTTGGATATTTCAAAAAGATCCTCAACCAATTGATTAATAAGAACCGTTTTGTTATAGATCATCTGTAAATAGTTCGCGTTCGGCTCAATAATGCTATCGAGCATAGCTCTTAAATAGCCTTGGATAGATGTCATCGGCGTTCCGAGCTCATGTGAAATATCCGTAAGAAGCTGCATTCTCGATTCTTCCATCTGCTTCAAGTGCTCATTGTATTGGCGAATCTCTGATTCTTGGCGTTTCACATTCTCACCTTGAATATCGCTGATTCTGAATATTTTAGTCGTCAGCTTGATCAGGCTTTCGTATTCTTGAATAAGCTGCTCAAAATGCGGCAGCAGCTCATTCTCTCTATATTTTTCTTTATTAGTAAGGAGCCCACGAGCGGATTCCAAATATTTGAGTTCATTATGAAAAATGTTCGATTTTTCATTACTATCCATAAGCTCATTCTATTCCTTTTCCAAAGGCAAAATATGAAACGGCAAGCTCATATCCTCTTTAAATTCTTCAGCGCATTCCAATTCGCTTTCATTGTCCTCGCTGTAATACCAACTTAAATTCAGTGACTTTCCATCGAGATGAGCCTGATCCAATTTCTCCAGCAGCATCATAATGCATTTGGAGCTGCTTGTATTAATGTAAGGCAATGTAAAATGAACCTGAACTTTTTCCGTCGTCAGCTTCTGTAAATATTCATCTATCCAAAGAAAAATAGGTTCATAAAATTTAAATGAATTTTCAGGGTATGACTGGCCTTTAACCGAAAGGATATGGCGGATCCCATCGAAATTCACTTCCGGTGTACTTTTTGTACCTTGAATTTGTAATATATCCATCATAATCTCTCCCAGCCGCCTAAACGACAGCTCTTAATGTAAAAAATGAGAATTGCTTATCAACCGGCGTTATCGTATACTCCAACGGCTGAGCAGCCTTTCTAGCTATGTCCAACAACCCGATTCCTGCTCCCAACGAGTCAGGGGGTAAATCCTGTTTGAGCTTTTCCTTGTAAAGCTTCTTTAAATCCGTCTTCTCAAGTCCGTTCAATTCATCCAAAATTTCTGTAAGATTACTGACGTTCTCATTCTCAATTAAATTGCCTGAGCTTACGTAATTTCCAGAATCCGTCCGTCCGATTGTCACAATACATGAGCTGGAAATTTGGGCGTAGGCCTCTGTTCCCTCTTTGCTCTTGCAATAATTTTTAATATTTTGCGTTTGTTCAATAAAAATGGAAAAAATATTGTAAATATCATTTTTTGGACGGTCTTCCGTTTCCAAATACTTTTTGACCGCCTCACCTAACTCTTCAATAATTTCCTGCGAGAATTTCCCTGAAAAACTGATCAGTAAGCCATAATTTCTTAACATATGCTGCAATTCCAACAAACTGTTGCTCATTCACAATCCTCCCCCGGACCGTCCAAACTATACTCTTAAATATTCATTGCTTCCGAAATAGTCAAGCTGACTATCTAAATCTTAATATTTCGATATTTTTTTCAAAAAACCTTTTTTTACAACAAAATACAGTTAGTACTTTTGGCATATTTCCATAACAATGTTTCCTAATTATTCACTTCTTCTTCATGCAACTATGCTTTTCCTTTATGTTATGACAAAATTTGCATAATTTCATCTTGTGTTAATTATTTATGTGTTATATTATCTTACATATAATAAACATTTCATTGGGTAAATGCGGATTATATATAACAAGGGGTGGTATTATTATGTATGGTTTGAAGATTCTTTTGTGCGATGATTCCTTATTGGTGCGCAAAAAACTGAGGGGCGCTCTAGCTGAACAAGGTTTCACCCAGCTATTCGAAGCTGCAGATGGAGAGGAAGCCGTAGCATTCTGTCAAACAGATACACCCGATTTGGTCTTGCTGGATATCGTAATGCCAAAAAAAGACGGAATCGAAGCTCTTCAGGAAATCAAACAAATCAACCCCTCTATCCATGTTGTTATCGCATCTTCGGTAGGGACTCAGAGCAACCTTATAAAAGCAATTAAGCTCGGAGCAAATAACTTCCTGCAAAAGCCTGTTACCACCCAAGCCATCGTAGACGTCATCCAAAAAATTGTTGACGAACGAGGTGAGCGATAATGTTCGCCCAATACTTCGGTCAATATTTACTAAATCAAGGCCTCTTATCAGCCTCTGAATTAAAGCAAGCCATTTCCATGCAAAAGCTGACACGGGTGAAGCTTGGAGTTCTGGCCATTAATTATGGTTACATGTCGGCCGCACAGGTGGAAACCGTTCATCAAATTCAGATGAAGCTGGATAAAAAATTCGGAGAAATTGCCATTGAGCTCAACTTTCTTAGCGAGGAGATCGTGAGCAGCCTGCTAGACTCCCAGCAAAACGCTCATCTTGCACTCGGTCAAGTACTGATAGATCAAGGGATCATGACTTACGAAGGATTCGCCGACGCCCTGGAGCAATACAAGAAGGAATACAGTCTCACTGATGACCAGTTTGACTCGATTATTAAAGGCAGTATCGAGATATTATTGGATACGGTGCTGTTGAAAGGCGGATTATACAAAAATCCCGCAATTTCCGATTACATTGGTTTGTTTGCCAAAAACCTCATTCGTTTTATTGATAGCGACATTCGTTTGGAGCTAAGTGAACATGGTGATAGTATCACTTTGGATTGGGTAACGGAGCAGCATATTCTTACCCCCAACCGCTATACATCCCGATTTACGGCCATTGGCGGCTCGGAGTCTTCAATCCTGCTGTTTGCTTCCAAATATGCTCAAGAGACGGTAGATGAACCGGGAGAAATGATGGGGGCTTGTATAGGAGAGTTTCTAAACTTGCATAACGGTATATACTTAGTCAATTTATCCAATCAGAATGTGGAGCTGGACTTGGAGCCGCAAATAGTTATTCGTGGAGCCGCATTCCTTCCTGCATCTCCTGTGAAGGTTCGTGTACATGTAATTGGTCTTGACTGGAGTGTAACGCTAATTATCGGGGACTTATCAGAGCTGCTGTAATAGAAAGTGAATGAGCGCCCTCCTTCCACTGAATTTTGTGGGGTGAGGCGCTCATTTTAATCACATATGGCAAACAGGACCGTTTCTTCCGCATAGATGGTGTAATGCCCCAAATAGAAACGATAACCTAAATTTAATTCATTGATGTATCCCGCTATATCCTCAAAATCGCTTATTTGATGATAGATTGTAATTGCAAGCTTGGGTCTGAAGGCTTTTAGCGTCTCCTTTGCCCCTTTTAATGCGCTCCATTCAGCTCCTTCAATATCCATTTTAATAAAATCAATCCGATCCAGGCTCTTTTGCTTAACCAAGCCGTCGATCGATAACGTCAGCGTTGTACCGCAATCCCCGTCTATTTTGGAAAATGCAACAAAGCTTGCAGGTCCCTTATCTATATAGTAAAGCAACTGGTCAGAATCACTCCATACTGGATGCTCCACGATCGAGATGCGTTCTTGAAGCGATGAATTGAGCTGCAAATTTCTTTTCATAATTTCCAAATTGCTCGGAATGAATTCGAATGTATACACATGTCCCGCTTCCCCAACCTCATGGGCAAAATAAAGAGCGGTATCTCCAAAGCACCCTCCTGCATCAATAACAATATCCCTGGGCTCTGCTTTAATTGAAGGAGTCATCCTGCCATACTCATACTGCTTTTCAACAAACGTAGCACTCACCCCAATAGGAAAACAGTAAAAATTAATAGCATAACCAAGAGGACGTAAATCAAAAAGATGCAAATTCCATTGATGAAACCGGGTCTTAATTGCTTCCTCCGAGCTTTTCAGCTGCCTTACAAATTGCCGGCGAGACCAATATTCAGGTACATTTAAAGGAAGCATCACTTTCTTGTTCCCCAGCATCCGGAAGGCAAGCAATTTAATTAATAAATCACGGGAAGACGGATCGGCGAGACTATAATAAAGATTAGCTATTCCTTGCAGATGCTTTACGATCTGGGCTCTTTCATACCTTGGATTTACTACAAGTGTATCCGAAATAGCTCTGCACATTAATTCGAACATTTCGAAATCAATATTATAACGGTAATCATTTCCGAGGTTTTCAAGCAGTTCCTTTATAAGCACATCCAAGAAATCAGAATTAGCCACATTTGCATTCTCTGATTCATACTGTATGGATCGCTCCGTCATGTATAATTCCAATTTCATGATTTCACAAAGGTACGGATCGGCACACACTTCAATTGCTTTGGAATTAATAAATTTAGCTTCCGCTAAACGGCCATGGGCATAGTATAGTTTTGCAAGTCTATTAAGCAGCAAGGAATTGCCGATATCCAGTAGCAAGCTCTCTTTAAGCGCATTTTCGCCTGCTTCCATGATTATCATTCACAACCTTTCGGTATGAGTTATTTAAAATCCTTTCATCAAATTATGACAAGGACTCCTCCACCGGCACGGCCTGCACCTACAGTACTCTACTTAATTCCATTCGCCTAAATAAGGTACGGATTCAAAGGCTCTGGGCTCACCAGGTATTCTCGAATAAAATTCCAATTCGTTTCCATCCGGATCGTCAAAGTAAATGGCTGCCGCCGGGTCACTGGCATGAACAATGGGCTCAGCGCCCTCTCTGCCAAAAACAGGCTTGGATGCAATTCCTCTGTCAGCAAGCCATTCCTTTGCCTTCAATAAATTTTCTAAGGTTACATTAAAAGCGATATGACGTTTATTCACAACTCCACCCTCATTAACTTGCCATAATCCCAGCATAGTTTCGTATTCGAAGTATTTATTAAATACTATAAAAGCAATTTTTCTTCTAATACTCCTTGAATCAATTACTAATCCCAGACTTTCGTAGAACTCTATGGAACGCTCTAAATTACTTACCTGCAGATGAGTTTCATAAATGCCTCTAATCATTCAAAATCACTCCTCCTTGTGCATTGTCTTTTAAATGGAGCTCCCTGCGCCTGTTGAATCGAAACGTCCGCGAACAAGCTGAGTCAGATCAAGGAATGAGCCAAGCACACGGTGTATGCGGTCATCCACTTCCTGTCCGCCTTCATATCCGCTGTCTTGCCCCGTTTCAAACCATTTGCGCTGCATGCCCCCGATCGAAATCCATTCCGGAGCATTGATGCCATGGAGATTTCTCATGATAGACTGCAGCTGCTGCAGCGAACTGACACCGACCGCACCTCCTGCGGAGCTGACGGAAAGCACAGGTTTTCCGCTAAAATGAACTTGGCCGAGGTGGTCCAGTGCGTTTTTCAACACCCCGCTCATCCCGCCATGATATTCAGGTGTTGCTAAAACAACCCCATCGGCCTCAAACAGCCAACGTTTAAGTTTAAGTAAATCTGCATGTTCCTGGAATGATTCATCAGGTGAATAGAAAGGCAATGGCGACTGATATAGATCGAACATGCTAACCTTATGGCCTTTTTGCAGCATCAGACGCTCTATATACTCGGCTAATCGAGTGCTGGTGGATGCTTTACGGTTGCCCCCTGCTATAATTACAATATTCATATTTATCAACCCTTTCAGTAAGTCGTTTAGATAAACCTATCTTAACGTAGCTTAGAGACACATACGTCAGTAGAAAGACTGATTTTAAAGCACAAAAACGCTCAACCTTCGGGCTGAACGCTTCTACGACTTTAGTCTTAGCCTGTATGTTATTTATCCAAACCTCTTTTGACCGCAAAAATCGCAGCCTGTGTACGGTCCGTCATACCAAGCTTGTCGAGCACATGGCTGACGTGGGTTTTGACCGTCTTCTCCGTTATGTGCAGAGCTTCACTAATCTCCTTATTGCTCATGCCGCTTGCGATATGCCGCAGCACCTCCTGCTCTCTAGGGGTCAGCATGAAAGGGGAACGGCTGGAAGCATCCAACAGCTCAGGTGCAGCTACGTGGTTCATCAGCTGTCCTGCAGCCTCAGAGTGCAGCTCGACATGTCCTTCATAAACCCGTCGAATAGCACGCACAAGCTCTTCAGGATCGATATCCTTCAGCAGATAACCCTTGGCGCCTGCACGAATGGCTGGGAGTACATGATCCTGATCGGAGAATGAGGTCAGAACGATTACTTTTACATTCGGATGAGTTATCTTGAGCCGCTTCGTTGCTTCAATACCATTCAATACGGGCATATTCAAATCTATCAATACAATATCCGGAGACAAATCGCCAACTTTGTCAAGCATATCCTGACCATTAACCGCCTCACCGACCAGCTCTAAATCCGGCAGCGTTCCAAGGAACACCTGCAGTCCCTTACGTACAATCGCGTGATCGTCAGCTAGCAGTAATTTGATTGTCATTCGAATTTTCACCTCTTTTAAGATTACAGCTAGCGTAATGGAATGACCGCATGGATAGTCGTTCCTTTACGATAAACGCTCGTAATTGTTAATTGGCCGCCGAGTGCTTCCGCGCGTTCTTTCATGGTCGAAAGCCCTAGCGATGCAGGCTTTGACTGATTGAGACGATTCTTCGATATTCCGCGTCCGTTGTCAGAGATACGCAGCACAGCTTCTTCTGCGGTTAGCTGCAAAGCAATTTCCGCCTGAGATATGCCGGCATGCTTGGACACATTATTGAGTGCTTCCTGGCCGATTCGCCAAAGTGTCTCTTCAACAGGACGAGGTAAATCCACAACCCCAAGCAGCTGCGTGGTTATGTGCAGATTAAGCTTTTCCCCGTAAGCTTTCAATGAGGTAACGAGCCCTGTCTCAAGTCCGGCAGGCCGAAGCTGCATGACAAGACCGCGCATTTCCTTAAGCGCATGCTGCGAAAGTGACTGCATGTCCCTTACAGAAGATAGAACCGCCTCTGAGTCATGGTTAAGCAAGCTTTCCACCCCTTTGGCTGTCATGGAAAGCGAGAACAGGATTTGACAGACAGAGTCGTGCAAATCGCGAGCCAGACGATTCCTCTCCTCCAAGCGGGTCAGCTCCCGCTGCTTTTCCTGTAGATAGGCGCCTTCCATTGCTAAGGCAATATGTTCCAGCACGGCTTCAAGCACTTTTCCGTCAACATGATGCGATTGCGCTCTTTGTTTCTTGCAGCCGATAAGGAGGATGCTGGCCATTGCTGTATCCGCGAACGGTAACGGAGCGGCCAATACATCGGAAAAGGATTGAAGCGCCTCATCCAGCTCCTCACAGCCTGTCAGCATGGCAATCTCAGCACTCCCGACAGCTGTAAAGCTATACTCGCGGGCAACATTCTTGAGCCAGCTTGCAGCAGCCAGAGGAACGCGGCTATTAGGGCTTATGATGCCGCCTCGTATTGACACGCTGCGCCATACAAAGCTGCTCCCATCCAGCTCGATCCATGCGGTAACAGGCCAATCGAAGTGTACATCGATTAGAGCCATCGCGTGCTCCATTATCTGCTTGGGGGACTTGCCTGCACTCTTAACCGCGGCGAGCGCACTGCTGAATTCGCCAAGCCTTGCGAATAAATCAGCCCGGTGCTGCTCAGCGGCATATAAATGCATACGTTCAATCGCACTGCCTATCTGGAAGGCTACTGCTTGCAGCAAAGCCAGCTCCTCATCCATGAAGCGAGTTTTCCCTGGTGCTGCTACATTAAGCACACCAAAACGACGGTCCCCTGAAAATAGCGGCACAGTAGCATGGTGGGTAATACCCAGCGTGTCCCCCCACCGGTACTCCACTGCATTCTCAAGCCTTTTACAATTCAAAATATTCACGGCATTATTCAGCCGTCCATGCCTATAGCGATCCAGACACCAGCATGAACCACAATGCATCGGCTGCTTTTCATTATGCATTAAAGCTGGAGGAAGATGCCGATCTGCCACACATTCATATTCCCGAGAGCCGTCGACAAGAAATATCCAACCCGATGTAAGCCCGGTCAGCTTTAGCAATTTTTCGAGAACCGTATCGAGCATAAGTGTAAGGTCGTTCGATTGATTCAATGTCTCGGCGATTGTTTTGAGAGTAATTAACTCCTGCATGCGAGGATCCATTGCCCTAACCTCACTCCTTCGTTTGCAGTAAAATGGTAGACATTCTTGTCTTATAAATTCGAGAAAAATCCACCAATATCCTTTATGCCTCACTTAAACCTTAAGTGCACCTTGACTTATCTTAGCGCTCAGCAGCTTTTAAAATTTAATGATCTGTGGTAACTTGGTTTAATACAAACACTGGAGGGTAATAAAATGTCTAAACAGCAGCAAAGATGGAATTTAAAGCTCAAAAAAAGCAATTCGTATTTAGGAACCGTCTACTTAGGGGAACCGCTTCCACTAATCGAGGATGTAATTATGATTGGAGATAAAAAATACTCAATCATTGAAATCATTCCGGGAACCACTCACGATTCGAGTGACGTTTTTGTAGAAGAAGCCAAGAAGAAATAGGCTGCCGCTCTCGTATCACTACATAATTATGGAAAACCCAGTCTGCTGCATAGGCAAACTGGGTTTTTATTATGAAATAGTTGATACACAAATGACCCTGTTTGTTACCTTTTAAGCGTATAGATAAAGAGGTGAGAGACCGTATCATGTTCAATTACAAATGGATTGGCAGCAGCAAAGGAACTGCTATAGCTTCTTCACAGCAAGAGGCTGCAGCATCAAGCTATATAGAAGGATTAATCACGGATTATCAAAGTGAACTGCTTCATCTGGCCATGTCGTATTTAAACGATTACCAACTGGCACAGGATTGTATACAAGAAGTTTTTATAACCGCTTATCATAAGGTTGATGCGAATAAGGAAAGAGCCTCGGTCCGCAAATGGTTAAAGGTATGTACAATAAACCGATGTAAAAGCATGCTGCGCTCAACCTTTTGGCGAAGATTAGTATTTTTGGAGCAGGATTTACTTAATGCAGTGTCCCCAGCGAGAAGGGACAACTATTCAAGCTTGGACGAAACAGGTGTATTGGAAGAAGTTATGAAGCTTTCAATTAAATACCGTGAAGTGATTATCCTTCACTATTATCAGGATATGTCCCTGCAAGAGATCTCATCGGTTCTAAAAATCGGTGCTGAAGCAACAAGGACCCGGCTCAGAAGGGCAAAGAAGCAGTTAAAAGGAATGCTTAAAGGAGATGATATTAATGAATAGCCCAATGGATGAATTACTAAGACATAGCGCATCCAAGGTGAATCAGAAGCCACTGGTTCTGCAAATAAGGTCGCCTGAAAAAGAAATCGTGCAGTTGCGAATGAACAAACGTTTCGCAGCTCTTGGCTTATCTTTGGTTGCATGCATCCTTCTAGTCATATTTTCATTCTCCCCTCATGTCCTGGCTTACGTAGTAAATCTTTTAAAGTCGGATCATCTGTATCAACAAATAGCCGAGAAAGGACTTATCACGACTGTAGGGAAAGGAGCTTCCAATCGTGGCATTACAATAAATGTAGAAAATGTATATGTGGATCAAAATGTAATTGTATTGGATATGATTCAAACTTTTACAAAAGAAACGATAAATCAACCCTTATTAAGCAGCAAAGATGTTCAACTATTTATTAATGGTAATAAACTGGGATCTCACTCTGGAGGGCAATTTGATGTACTTCCCGATGGTAGATATGGCGGTATTATTTATTACAATGACCTTAATGATAATCCAGAGGGACCGAAATTACCGGAACAATTTGAGCTTACAGTCAAAGTTGACACTATTGGAACCGTCAAAGGAGGTTGGACAATCAAATTGCCGGTATCCCGCAAACTTTCAGATCAGGCTACAAAAATCTACGAACCTGCCGCTTCATATAAGGTAGCTGATTTCAACATAACGGTTTCAAAAGTAATTATTGGCCCCCTTTATACCTTCATTGATTTTGAAGTAACCATGCCCGAAAACAATTCAATTGGCAATATGTTTAACCCTTCTTCCATCGCCTGGCTTAAAGTTGAAGACGAAAAGGGAGAAACCATGGGGAAAGTCATGCTAAATAAAGAGCAAAAAAGGAAAGGCAACCAGGCAACAATGAGCTTTACCGAAAAATTTGCAACTCTCAAAAAACTTCCTAAGCTGCTGTTGTTTGTACCAGAACATAGTGTACCAGTTGAAATTACAGATAGTACAGATACGATGCTGCACTTCCGTGGAGAGCCTATCGAAGAATTCAAATTTCATATTGACCTGCAATAAGTAAGCTCAGGCGATATACCTCTCAAGGACTCAGTTGTATAAAAAAAGGACAAAATCCGCTCTTTAGCGGGTTTTGTCCTTTTTGTTTAACTGCTAATGCTGCTTCTGCAA
This sequence comes from Paenibacillus sp. GCM10027630, assembly GCF_042676305.1. Classification (NCBI taxonomy): domain Bacteria; kingdom Bacillati; phylum Bacillota; class Bacilli; order Caryophanales; family Paenibacillaceae; genus Paenibacillus; species Paenibacillus sp. GCM10027630. Next base: position 80,005 of record NZ_JBHTGY010000011.1, read on the forward strand.
ACCATTCAAAGAAAGTTATTCCGCGGCAATAGGTATGACCATATTCCATGTGTTCTGTGCGTTCTGAAATCCGCCTGATCCATCCGCAGTCGCTGCAAATAGATGGGTTGGCTTTCCATTCTGGAAAAGCAGAAAAGGTCTCTCGAAATTACCCATTCTTGTTGTCGAGCCGTCATCCCAAACAATTTCCCTCGAATACGCTTTGGGAAGACTGCTAAGCTGCCAATCCAGACCATCCTTGGAGAACGCATGGATTCCGGCATGTTTTTCACCGCAAATGTTACCATCCATATCTTTGGCAATCAGCTCGTAGCCCTGCTCTGTTTTCCAGATGAAAGGGTCCTCCAAATGAAATTGTTCTGGAGGAAATACCGGATCCTCACTCAATACGCGGTACGGACCTGTATAGTGATCAGCCCCGGCTGCTCCAATCATCATTTTGCCATGCGTGTTGCCTTCATATTGTCTTGCCTTGTAAATCAAATGCACCGATCCATCCTCATTCACGCAAGGTGCCGGATTGGAGGTCAGGAAGCTGTCAAACTTACCTGGTCTTGTGCCGAGCACTGGCTCCTCTCTGCGTTCCCATGGACCGAATACACTCTTGGAGGTAGCGATACCGATACGTTTATTGGCTCTCGCAACAATGCAGCGCGGATCATCCAATCCGAAAGACTCCCCGGGCGCCACGTCCGTCAAAGGATGGGTCGAGCCCATATAATACAGGATATAAGTGTCGCCATGCTTCGTAATATGCGGATTATGAGTGCTTCTGCCATCCCAATATTCAGCTCCACGAGCCGGGAACACAATCTCTTGAAATTCATAAGGTCCCTCAGGACTAGGCGAGCTCGCTCTCACCACTTCAGATGCTACAAGCCAACCTGGATGCATAGGGAGATGCTTCGGCCAGCGTGATGCAAACATATGAAATTGGCCGTCCTCCCCTTTAACTACCGAACCGCACCACACCCAGTAGCCTTCCATACGGAAGCCTCCATTTTTGGGTGCAGGCAATAATCTGTCATACAAGCTTCTAGACATTGTTATCCATCCCTTCATTTAGGAATCTATTATTATTTAATAGGCAAACCATATAATCGCCAAGGCTTGCGGCTTCCAAAATATCCGCAGAGACGACTGTCAGCCTCAACGGGTTCAATCTTCCATAGTTTTTCATCAGCTAATGGCTCTCCACCAGGCGCACTGGCATCGCTATCAATTTTAGCATATAAAATGACTTCTTGCCCTTCCTTCAAATCAAGCACACATACACCATCGGCTACCTGGCGAAGCTTTGTTGATTCTACTCCGGATATCCGGATGTTACCGGTCATTCCGGTTTGGATTCGGCAGGGCTGACCGGCCAAGCTTTTGATGCGTATCCATGAAGTTACACCTGCTGACCGTACGGCGCTTACTAGAAAGGCGCCTTCCGTCCGCAAATTATGAAACACCGCTTCTGTCCACTCGGAAGGAATGGCTGGGAATACACGGATTGTATCGCCCCAGCTTTGAAGCAGCATATCCTGAATCCCCTCTGCTGCAGCCAATGGCGATTCCATCACAGGCCCAGCTTCCTTGTACATCGTGTTGGGCTTGATCAGGTGCATAAATGATTTCAAATAGCTCAGCGCTTCCTGTCCTTCGCCCAATGCCGCAGCAATGGACGCCGCGCTTGTAAAGGTAAAGCCTCTTAGGTCGCCTTCCATGGAAAACCAATGGCGGAGCGTTTTCACAATCAGCTCACGTTCATTCTCATCGTCACCGCTAATGAGATGCAGTGGGAATACTGCCATCAAATGGCTGAAATGCCGGTGTCCAAACTCCAACGGCTGATCCTTGCCGATCATAAAGCCGGTCTCGTCAACCGGAAGCGGCACCAGACGTTCAAGCGTTTCTCTCCAGCGTCCCCGAATAGCAGCATCCTCCTCCTGCAAGCCAAGAAGCTCGCTGCTTAGTAGCAAGGTTTCACAGCCCCATTGCAGTAAAGTCAAATCATAATGAGTGTCAGGCACCGTCATTTGCAGAAAAGAACCATACTCCGGCGAAACAGTAGGAGGTAGATGAAGCTTGCCGTCATCGCCCTCCTCCAGCAGATGCAAATAATATTGCACGCTTCGTTTGAGCAGAGGGTACACTAATTCCCCAAGCAGCTTCTCATCCATCGAATATCGGTATTGACGCCATAAATTATGGCAAATCCATGTTAAATTGCCGATTTCCGTACCGACAGGGTTAATCAGATCATAGCTGCAGCTTCGCGGAAGTCCGGACGAATCAGCCCGGTACGGCTCAGGAACATTGTTTGCCAGATGATCAAAGTTATTGCGAAAAGCACGGACCAGCGATTCGCCTAAATGAAGCCGATTGGAAGTATATACCGGTGAATAGCTCATTTGCACGTTCATGTTAAACCATACTCCCGCCCACGGAGTCGGAGCCAGCCAAGGTCCTTGATTATCTATGATCATGCCATCGGCGCGTGTTGCTGAAGCCAGCTTATACATTTGAATCCAATAAAAGCCTTCGAGCATCGTGTCAGGAATGGATACGAAACTTTGCTGATAATAATCATGCCACCAGCTGCGATGCGATTCCACCCATGGCTCCCAGGATTGGGCGGAGGCTTCACGAATAACCGCTGCAACCTGTTGTTGAACCGATTCATCAGCTCCATTAGCAATTGACAAGTACAAATAGCGCCGGTTAAGGTTTTCCGCTGAATAGGATTGTTTCCAGGCTGTTGTACAGCCCCCCTGAGGCGAAAATTGCTGAACACCAAAGCTCGTATCCTCCAACGAATAACGCTTCACCTCTGCCTGAGGAATGTATTGATTCAGGTTAGTTCCATCGGCATTTTTCAATACGGGATCGACCTCGCTAAAAGCATACCATTGCAGCTTGGCATCCGCTTCTTCCGGGCTCGTCTCAAGTTCGACTGCGAGCGCCATATCAACACTGTGAACGAAAGCTCTAACCTTTACCGTGCCAACGGTTGTAGTTATTTCAGCTCGCAGCTCGGCGTTCCATAAATCAACCCGAATGCTTATCGGCTGGTAAATCCAGCCCACTAATTCCAGATGAAGCTCCCCGACAGGAACACGCGGAGGATAACCTCCCTGAGACTTGCGTGCCGTCACGTCCGTTCGGCCCAACACAAATCGCAGAACGTTCCGTTTGTCGCGGTGCTCCTCACTGTAAATCATGGCTCCTATCGTTCCATTGCCGATGTAAGCACCATCATCCCAAGAAATCGGCTTAACCGACCAGGTCATATCATGTCTTCCAAGAAATGACGGCCAATCTATATGGTCCTGTATCACAATAAACACTTCCTTTTCCCAACATTAGTTTTTTTTTGAGAATGTAAATTCAAGGAACAGGGCGGCAATCCCCCTTGGATTAACCTCCCTCTCCTGCTATTTCTTTTCTTGTTGCATAGTAATAGCGGTATGCTTCCGTAAGCATAGATTACACGTTTTTCACGCAGGGGGCATTATGCTAAATTACTTTGGCATGCTTTTTTTTGTCTTTTTTTCGACGGCATCCCTATCGGAATACATATGCCTTCCCCAAGCTTGCTCCAGCCCGTCTGGAAAAAGGTAAGCGGCCAGCTGCTGGCACCATTCTTTAAAATACTTTTCAAGACCTAAACAATCCCTTTTAACTTTATATACTGTACAACAAATAAATAATAAGGTGAAAGCATATTTTCACATGACCTATAATCTGCAAGGCATGTTAAAATGCTTGTACCAAATTTTATCGCAGCTTCATGAACCTGATCGGCTGGTTCTCCATCTAATCCATAGAACGAAAAGCGGGCAACTGCTTAGGAAGCAGTTTTCAACAGAAACTCAGCTTGCAGCGCCAGCTTTTTCTACGAAAAACTTTCAGGGGGCTAATCGATGTGAATGAATTGGAGCATGATATCAAGCTCGCAAGAAAAGGAGACAAGGATGCATTCAGTCGACTCATCCATGCCATGGAATTGAATCTTTACCGTGTCGCCCGGTCCATTGTAAAACGGGAGGAGGATTGTGCGGACGCTATCCAGGAAACGATATTAAAGGCTTATCACGCTATTCACACTTTACGTGAACCGGCCTTTTTCAAGACATGGCTATTTCGCATCCTCATCAACGAATGCAACCAAATATTACGCAAGGAGAGTCGGCTCTTCCCCTCTTCCGAGGCTTTCGTGAACGAGGCTTCTACACAGGATACCTACGAAAATATCGATTTGATAGAGGCGGTCAACCGGTTGGAGGAAGCACTTAAACTGGTGGTCACGCTGCATTATTTCGAGGATATCCCACTCAAGCAAATCTCGCAGCTGCTGGAAACGCCGGAAGGGACGATCAAATCCAGACTCCACCGTGCCAGAATCATCTTGGCTGAATGTTTGCAAGGACCTGATGAAAGGAGGATCGGTTATGAATCCTGTTAATTTAGACGCCGAGCTGCTAAAAGTAATGGAGGAGCATCCCGCGGACCTCCCTGATGCCGTTCGCAAGCGGATTGATGCAACGCTATCCGCTTTGCCGGATAAACTGGATAAACGCAGCAGAAGGTTGCGTCATGTACTGTCTGTTGGATCAGCAGCCGCAGTAGTGATGATAGGGGTCATCATTGGCTCTGCCTTCCTGTCACCCGAGATGGCAGCTGCCCTGAGGCAGGTTCCCGGCATTGAATCGGTGTTCAAACTGGCCGGTGACTTCGGCTTGAAAATCGCGGATGAAAAAGGTATGGTCACAGAAGTTAACCAAGCCGTTACAGATCAAGGAATTACAATTAAAGTATCCGAAGTGATGTATGACGATTCCCGACTTACCATCGGTTATGTGCAGCAAGCTCCCAACGGAATTATGGAGTTGAACAATGTGGCATTTGAGATCAACGGGAAGCCGGTTCATTACCCAAGCAGCGGGTCTGGCAGCCGTATTGATGAGCATACCTATGCTGGAGTTATTAATGTATCCCCGGAGGATGAGCTTCCTGGCAATTTTGAGCTTACCATGACCGTACTTACAATAGGCAATATAGAAGGGAAATGGACATTTCAATTTCCGGTTAAAAAGATGGCAAGCAACAACAAAGCAGTCATGCCGATGGTTACGAAAACGCACGGGGATATTACGCTGACCGTCAAAAAAATTATATTTACACCTAGTTCTACCGAGCTGGATGTTAAGATCAAACAGCCTGTTAAATCGGAGAAATTCATTAATTACGACATAATCGATGATAAAGGAATCGTTCTGGAACGTTTTGGCGGTAGCGGCGGAGGATATACGGAAGGCGAATATATCGTCATGGATTATAAGCAGAGATTCGGTCCAGCCGCCGGAATTCCCGGATACGTTACCGTCCGCCCGGTGGATGAGCAGCAGGTTGCCGCTCCCCTTAAGGAAAATCGCATCCCCTTGGACCGATCACCTGATCCGGAGCTTCCGATAGTGCTGCCCCAAGGAGATATCGGACATTTGCTAGTTACTAAAGTCGAACTGCTAAACGATAAAACAAAGGTTCATTACAGAGCTGTGGGCGTTCAACCTCATCTTCAAGGAACACAATTATGGATTGAGGATGAAGCTGGCCAAAAATATCTTCTTCTAGATAAGCCTACCGAAGTTGTTGATCCTATTCAATATTCGTTTGTCCGCGAATTTCCAGCGTTTCTCCCTAAGCAAAAGCTGACTTTAGTGACAAGAGAGCTCCCCTTGCCGGATTACACGAAAGAGCTTGAAATGACCATTCCAGTCAATCGCTGAAAAAGGTTATCCAACAAGCGATACTTAACAAAACAAGGTGTTCGGTTGAAAGCAGTGGAAGCAAAGCTTGCCTCTGCAGGTGGGGCCGGAATAAGTGTAGCAAATCTTCGCAGCCGTACGAACCCTTGGGTGACTGTGTAACCTCAAACACTTGCCTAATGCAATTTGAGTAAACAAACAAAAAGTCATCCTGCCAGAAGGGCTGTCCTAAACATCTTTGGGACAGCCCTTCCACCACTTTATCCTGAATATAGAATTGCAAAAGAACCCTCAATTCCAATATTAACCGTGGATTTTGAAGGTTCTTTTGCATATTTTATGGGCAGCCTAGCGAACCCCAGGCAAATATCAGGAAAATGTCGGGTTAATTGCTCCGAAAAATAGAGCTTCTGACCCTATAGCTGGAATTTCTCATGCTAATTCAACGTATTTCGGCTGCCATCATCGATATTACATATATTAGCAGTAGTTTTTCCAGCTAGATTGATTTCAAACGATATCCGGGCTGGATTAACGTGAGCATTTCCATCTATTTCCTTTGAATCACAGCCAAGAGGACAGCCCTTATAGCCGAAAGGGCTTTATTCCCATTTTCAAAAATGAGCTTACCGCTCAATCATCTGCTCGCGTTTCGGACCAATCGATACCCAACGTACGGGCTTCCCTATCCATTTCTCAATGTGCAGTACATAGTTTTGTGCATTCACAGGTAAATCGCTAAATTGCCGAACGTTGGAAATATCCGTTTTCCAGCCGGGCAGCATTTCCAAGACGGGTTCACATCGATAGAGCTCGGATGTAACAGGGAACCGATCCGTAATCTCTCCATCAATACGATAGGCTGTACATACCGGGATTTCATCCAAATATCCAAGCACATCCAGATTGGTCAGAGCAATCTCCGTAGTTCCTTGAAGCATGCAGCCGTACCTTGTCGCTACCGCATCAAACCATCCCATCCGCCGAGGACGGCCGGTCGTTGCTCCAAATTCTCCTGCATCGCCGCCACGTATACGAAGCTCATCGGCTGGAGTACCGTTAATTTCGCTTACAAACGGACCTTCCCCTACGCAGCTCGAATAGGCTTTTACCACCGTTACGACCTGCTTGATCGAATGCGGTGGAACGCCTGCGCCGACAGCTGCAAATCCGGCTAATGTTGATGATGAAGTGGAGTAAGGATAGATGCCGTGGTCCGGATCCCGAAGCGCACCTAGCTGACCTTCAACCAAAATTTGTTCTCCTTGCTCCAATGCATTGTGTAAGAGGGTAGTTGTGTCACTCACATACGGCTTCAAACGCTCCGCCTGCTTCAGCAAACCGGAGATAACTTCTTTTGCATCAATAGGTGGCTTCTTATACAAATGCTCCAGCAGCACATTTTTCGACTCCAATGAGGCCTCGATCTGGGCTCTAAGTCTCTCTTCGTTATACAAATCAGCCACCTGAATGCCGCGTTTCACATATTTATCCGCATAAAAAGGTGCGATCCCCTGCTTGGTAGAGCCAAACCTCCGGTCCCCCAGCCGCTCCTCCTCCAGGGAGTCAAACATGATGTGATAGGGAAGCACAATCTGAGCCCGATCAGAAACACGAAGCTTAGGCTCAGGCACACCTCTTGCCAGCAGTTGATCAATTTCACCTAACAGGTTATCTATATTTAGTGCAACACCAGGACCAATGACATTAACCGTTTGCGGATAAAAAACACCCGATGGAAGCAAATGCAAAGCGAATTTCCCGAATTGGTTTATAATCGTGTGCCCCGCGTTGCTGCCTCCTTGATACCTGACCACATACCGCGCTTTGGCCGCTAGCACATCCGTTACTTTACCTTTCCCTTCATCGCCCCAGTTCGCCCCCACAATGGCTGTAACTGTCATATCTTATCCCTCTTTTCGTTTGAAATAGCTTACAGGGATAAGTATAATAAAATTAATCATATAAAAATAATGAATATTATTTATATTAGATATAAGTACATCTAATATCATGAAGGAGCAGCCTATGATCCATAATATGGAGTGGTACCGCGTTTTTTATTTCACTGCAAAAGCAGGCAGCTTATCCAAAGCAGCCGAAGAGCTATTCATCACACAGCCCGCTGTAACGCATTCCATTAAACAGCTGGAGAGCAAGCTGGGCGGACAGCTGTTCATTCGTACTTCCAAGGGAGTCAACTTGACCGCCGAAGGCGAGGTGTTGTTCAAATATATTGAACAGGCTTATCATTTCATTAGTAATGGGGAACGAAAAATTGCCGAAATGCATCAGCTTGTCGAGGGTGAAATTAAAATCGGAGCCGGAGATACATTATGCAGGCACTATCTCTTGCCGCATCTGCAAAGCTATCATGAAGCATACCCGAGCATCAAAATTCAAGTAACGAACCGGACAACGGCAGAAACGGTCACCCTTCTAAAAGAAGGAAAAATCGATTTGGGAATCATTAATCTCCCCTTGGCTCAAACCGATAACAAAATCAATGTTCAAGAGAGCATTCCAATTACAGATTGCTTCGTGGCCGGAGTAAAGCATAAATATTTGTCGGAAACCCTGATTTCGCTGGAAGCATTACTTCAGCAGCCCATCATTTTGCTTGAAAAAGGAAGCAGCATCCGTACCTACATCGATACCTTCGCCGAATCCCAGAGCCTTACGATCAAGCCGGAAATTGAACTCGGAAGCATTGATCTGCTGGTCGACTTTGCTCGGAGCGGATTTGGAATAGCCTGTGTAATCAAAGACTTTGTCTCGCATGAGCTTGCTGAAGGCAGCCTGTACGAAATTCGACTGAAAACCCCGATTCCACCAAGAAAAGTAGGTATTGTTACTTTAAAAGGCACTCCACTATCTGTGGCCGCCAAGCATATTTTGGATATGATGATGCAGCAAAGATCCCCCTCATAGCTGAGGAGGATTTTGCAGTTGCAGATCACAGATCACAGATTCATACGGAAACAGTCGTAGCACGATTATACCAGTGTCAATCGAGAAGCCTTTGCTATCGGCAGCAAACCCACTCCGAGGTTGTGCTGCCGACAGTGAGTGGCCTAAACCTGCTTGAATTATCTTGTTTCCCGGTGCAGCGTATGCCGCTTCAGGCGAGGGCAATATTTATAAAGCTCCATTCGCCCCGTTTGATTCCTTTTATTTTTCGTTGTTGTGTAATTGCGATCTCCGGTTTCTGTGCAAGCCAAAGTAACAATAACTCTCATGCTTTTCACCTCCTCAATTATAAGTAAATTTTACGATTTATTAGCATCTTACAAGCTTCCATCCTTTTTGTCAACGTCCTGCTGTTCGCAAAAAGAATCGAAGCCTTCCGTTTTCATTGCTGCATCTTGGCCCACGCCTTAACTTCCGCTGCATTCATTTGTGCAGGCTCCCTAATCCAGCGGTTAAAGACAAGTGCCGCAGCGCCAATGCTGCCGTTATTTTGATCGTAATGAGTTATGAAGACCGGGGTGCGATCATTCGGAATACTGATCGTTTCCACCATTTCTTCCCGCATAGCGCGCTCGAACCATGGACCCGCTTTCGTTAGTTCCCCTCCGATAATGACACACTCCGGATTGAGTAAATTGATAGCATTTCCAAGTGCAAAGCCCAAATGACGGCCTGCCTCATCCATCAGCTGCCGTACTTCCTCACTCTCCATATGAAGCACCAGCTCATCCATTGTTGAATATCGATGTCCTAACTGCGACAAAATAACCGGAATCGATATATGCGCTTCCAGGCAGCCCTTCTTGCCGCAGCGGCACAGCTTGCCGCCTCGTACGACCTTCGTGTGCCCGAACTTGGCCGCCTGCCAGTCGCTGCCGGTATACAGCTTGCCGTCAACCAGAATAGCTCCGCCCACTGCTTGATCCAGATAGACACATAATACATGCTTCAATTCTCTCCGATTGTGGAACCATACCTCCCCCGCGGCAAAAGCCCGTACCAGATTGTCGACACAAATGGGAAACGGAAACTCTGAGCGGAATATTTCTTCCATAGGATAATCGAACAGCTTTAAATAACGGGAAAACTTCACTATCCCCCCGCTCCCGTCGATAATGCCCTGAAGTCCGATGCCTATGCCTAGAAAGTGGCCTTCTCCAGGCAGCTCCCCAAGCAATCGATGGATCATGCCTCGAATACTGGAAACTACATACGCTCCACAATCATCCCTATCCATGAGCGAGGAATCCAAAGACACTTGAGCTTCGTAAAGGACAAGCGCATCATGATTTAAAATCAGACCGCGGATATGGCTGCGGGTAACTTGAATGCCTGCCGACAGCAGCGTCTCTCCCCGCAGCCGCAGCAGGATGGGCCTACGTCCGGCGCTGTCGGCCTCACGGGTCGAAGCTTCCATGACCAGATCTTGAGTCAGCAGCTCCTGAATAATGTTGGTCACCGTTTGCTTCGTTAAGCCCGTCCTTTCAGCCAATTCAACTCTTGAAAGGAGCGGCTCCTGATGCAGCAGCGTCAGAACCTGAACCCGGTTCTCCTGCTTCATCCGTTGATGGCTGTTGCTGTTGCTGTCTGGTTTGATACGCACTGTCACTGTCCAACCTCCGGTTACACCTGCAATTTGCCGATTATTATACCATATCCCTCAGAGCATCGGACAGCTTATCCGGAAAATTGACCGTCATTCCGTCAACGCCGCAACTTAGGCAGTGCTTCATAAGAGCTTCGCTGCTTACTTTCCAGGCCCGAACCTCAAACCCGTGCTGTTTAATGGCTCGGACATTCTCTTCTGTTACCGTCTCAGCTCGGGGACAAAGCTGCTGCGCCTTCAGCTCCCTCAGGCGCTCCAGCTTCTCCTCATCCCATTGCTGTACTAAGTATCCAATTCGGACTGCTCCATTATACTGCCGAACCGCCTGCAAAATATCATATTGAAAGGATGTAATCGTTACTTTCCCTAATAGCCCTTGTTCTTCCAGAGAATGAATAACCATTTTCTCCAATCCAGGCTCTTTAAGCTCCAAAACAAGCCGGACTGGTTTACGCCCAAAAATATGAAGGAACGTATCCAGGCTGACGAGCCGTTCCCCCACATATACAGGTGAAAACCATGCTCCCGCATCAAGCTCCTGCAATTCCTTCCACGTAAGCCTGGCAGGACTGCCCGTACTGTCAGTCGTGCGGTCTAGCTGATCGTCATGATGCAAAAATACAACTCCATCCTTGGACATCCGCAGATCGGTTTCCAAGCCATGAGCCCCCATCTCCAATCCTTTGTAAAAAGCCGCTAATGTATTTTCAGGAGCATATTCCGATGCTCCTCGATGTGCCAGGTTCATAATTATACCCACGAAAAATTCTCCTTTTGACCACAACGGCATCGGCGTGAATTGCTCCGCCGATGCCGCTCTGAGCTGTTTGTTTTGTGATTGTTACTTATACGTTTTCATGTATTCGACGATCTCCGTCTGCAGCTTATCCATGACCTTTTGCGGATCCGCCTTTGGATCGTTATGGACAGTTTCTATCGCTTTGATCACCCCGGACCAAATTAACGCATCCGCCGGATGAATCCCTTCTCCTCTAAGATATTGCGTTTGATCTATCGCCACTTTGAAATTGGGATCCTTGGTCAAATGCTGCTTGAAATCAGGCAGTTCAAACGCTGCTTTCTTGACTGGGATATAGCCGGTTTCCATCGAATTTTTCGCTGTAATCTCAGCACTCGTTAAGAAGGAAACTAATTTCCATGCCGCTTCTTCATGAGCCTTGTCTGATTTGAAAATACCTAAGCCGTTGCCGCCAATCGGTACCCAACGCTCTTTAACTTTAGGTAAAAAAGCAACACCGATCTCGAATTTATCGCCTATTTGCTTTTTCAATGCAGCTAAGCTCGCTCCAGACCTCATCAGCATGGCAAGCTTGCCTGCCGCGAAATCTTCGCCTGACGTTTTGATTTGATTTTGAGGCATAATATGTGAGACATGGACCGCGTCTTGAATCGACTTCAGAGTTTCGACCGCTTCCTTACCGTTCACATTAGGTGTTCCATCCGGTTTGATCATCTGACCGCCACGGTTCCAAACCATAGGCTGGAAATACCAAGGACTGTCGCTGTTCAAGTTTAAGCCCCACACACCGTTGCCGCTCACCTTTTTGCCGGTCTCAATCAGCTCGTCCCAAGTATCCGGCACCTTCAAGCCCTGTTTATCCAGCATCGTTTTATTATAATACATAACCGGAGTGCTGCTTTGGAATGGAATGACCCACTTTTTATCCTTATACGTGTAACGCTGCCAGAAGCCAGGCAAAATGTCTGCGATCTCTTCCTTGGTCATGAAGCTTTCAATCGGCAGCAGCTTGCCGCTGTCTGCAATTTGTGGAATGGCGTGGCGCTGGCCGAGCTGTACGAGATGCGGCAAGCTGTTCGAAACTATACCTGCCTGAACCTTCTTCGCCATTTCATCATAATCGCCCATAAATTCCGCTTCTACCTTAATATTAGCATTAGCTGCGTGAAAAGCATCCAGGTAGCTTTTCAAAGCATCCTTTTCCGTAGTCCACAGCTTCAACGTAACCGGTCCGGCGGACGGGGCTTTCGCCTCTCCCTTTTGTGCCGACCCTGCCGTTTCCTGACCTCCTGCTCCTGAACCTGATCCTGCTGTGCCTCCTCCTCCACATCCGGATACAACCGCCAATGATGCCGCTACTAGAACTGCCAATGTTTTTTTCATGTTTTTTTCCATCCTCCTAGAAATTTGTATGTCAGCCGGACTACTTAAGCCCGCTGGTGACCATGCCGCGAACAAAATATTTTTGAAGAAACAAGAACAACACGAGAATCGGTAAAATAATAAAGGTAGACGCTGCGAGCAGCTGAGGCCATTGCGTTCCGAGCTCTTTATCAATCATGTAGCGCAAACCAATTTGGACCGTACGCATATTGGTGCTGTTGGTTACGAGAAGCGGCCACAAATAGTTGTTCCATGCATGAATAAAAGCAAATAGGCTTAACGTGGCCGAAATCGTTTGAGACAAAGGCGCCACTATGCGCAAAAGAATGGAGAAATGAGAACAGCCATCGATTTTGGCCGCATCCAGCAAATCTCTGGGAATGGTCAAGAAGAACTGCCGCATCAGGAAAATCCCGAACACACTCGTCAAGCCGGGTAATATCATAGCCAGATGCGTGTCGATCAAACCGAATGATTTTACAACCAAGTAAGAAGGAATCATCGTTGATTCAAAGGGAATCATCGTTGTCGCTATAAATGCCAGAAACAACGCATTTTTGCCTTTAAACTGCACGCAGGCAAATGCATAGGCCGCCATACTGCAGGTGATAAGCTGCCCGATCACCGTACTGACGGAGACGATCAAGCTGTTCATAAAGAAACGATCAAACGGCGCTCTGTGCCATGCCTGCACATAATTGTCCCAGCGAAATGAGCTGGGCAGTGCCAGAATGTCCCCAGAGAAAATTTCATCAGGCATTTTAAGCGAGCCAAGAATCATCCATAGAAACGGAAACCCCATCACCAGAGAAGCGCCAATCAGCAATGTATGCTTCAGCAGGACAACGGCATGCTTGGGCAGCTTTGTTGTCATTTTTACATCGGTTTTCCACTTATGGCGAGCAGTCATGTTTCCAAGTTTTTTTGTTGATACACTCACGAACCGCAGCCTCCTTTGTTATTGATAATGCACCTTGCTCCCGACAAACCTCATCTGGATCCAGGTAAGCAGTAATATGATGCCAAGCAGGACCATCGCAATCGCTGAGGCATAGCCCATCTGGAACCGCTCAAACGCATAATTCCAAAGATGCATAACAATAAGCTCCGTGCTCCCCGCAGGCCCGCCCTTGGTCATAACATCAATCTGGGTGAAGGTTTGCAGCTGCTCGATGGTCAAATAAATAAGCAGGAAAAATATCGTGGGAGTCAACAGCGGAAGTTTGATACAGAGCAGGATCCTCATAAGTCCGGCACCGTCAACCTTGGCCGCCTCCTCCACATCGTTTGGAATACCTTGCAGCCCAGCCAAATAAATAATGACGCAAAATCCGATATGCTTCCAGATAGCCATGATAGCCAGTGAAATCAGCGCCGTGCTAGAATCATTCAGCCAACGCAGCGGTTCAAAGCCCAGCCATTTCATCATTGAATTGGCCAAGCCGTAATCGGGATGGTAGATGAACATCCATACAACGGAGATGGCAACTGTCGATGTGACGATCGGTGCGAAAAAGAGCGAACGGTAAACCGTCAGCAACCAACGCAGCCCTTTATCCAGCAATAGAGCAAAGGCAAGAGCAAGGATCATGGAAGCAGGCACGGTCATGACAGCATAGAGTAGAGTCCGAAAGAGGGTGTTGTAGAAGCTGTCATTCTGAAATAGATTTACGTAATTGTCCAAACCGATAAAAGTCGGCGCCGGACGCATCATGTCCCAAGAAAGTAGACTTAATCCGGCACTATAAAAGATAGGAATGACAACAAAGACAAATAAAATTAGCAGGGCGGGAAGCAGCAATACATAACCAGCGGCATGCTCCCGAAGCTTGGCAGCAGTCATACATTCACCTCGAATTATTTAGTAAAATCATTGGACTAATATAAAATCATCTTATCACCGCTTTGTTATCGCTCTGTAAAATGGATGTGAAGATTTTATATACGGTCAAAGTCGCGGGTAAAAGTGAGCTGGCGGTTCATTGGCGGCGACAAACTGAATCAACGAAAGTGAAGGGCGATGCGGAAGTAATAGTTCCTTTATCAGCCGGAAAGCACAAAAAACAGAGGGATAACGGAAGCGCCAGTTCCGTTATCCCTCTGTTTTTATGCATAAATGTCCAATTCGACCAACATAACGGAATTCCCACTTCCGCTATCTCCTTAAATTAGAGCCGGCTGATGGAATAACGGAACTCTTCGTTCCGTACAAAATCCTCCAGGCTCGTCGCAGCGCAGCTACGCCGTTAAAAATCCCCCTTGATCATGGGGTACGTCATTTCTTGACGTCTTTACATTAATGAACAACTTCTTCCTGTTGGTTAGTCTCCACGGCAGGGAAATCATCAGGAAAGCTGCTCCAGTTCATCTTCATCTCCAGCTCAGTCAGCAAGCATTCATCCAAAGAAGAAACAATCTTGGCACGATCCATATCTATGCCAATAAACACAATTTTATTTAATCGATCACCGTACTCCGGATCCCAATGCTCGAATACTTCACTTTCATCCTGAAGTATTTCTTGCCTTTCCTGTTCAGGAAGCGCGGCCACCCAATAGCCAGATGGACCAAAGCGGATCGAAGGTCCGGCCTGGCTTAAGCTCTGCCCCATATCATTGCGTGTCGCGAGCCATACTGTGCCCTTCGAACGGACAATTTCCTCCGGCCAATTAACCATCCATTCCATGAGTCTGCCGGAGTGAAACGGTTTGGTCCGCTCGTAGACGAACGAAGCAATTCCGTACTCCTCCGTTTCTGGAATATGGACTGGCTTCTCCATTTCTCTAATCCAGCCTGCAGACGCACTGGCTTCTTCAAAATCAAACAAGCCCGTATGCAGGATTTCCGCCGGATCTACTTTACCATGTGAAGCGCGAATCAATCTGGCCCGAGGCTGAAGGGTACGAAGAACACCTTCCAATTCATTCAATTCATCCTCGCTGATCCTATCGCATTTGTTAAGAATCAGCACATCGCAAAACTCAATCTGATCTATTAACAAATCCACGACTTCGCGTTTATCGTCTTCATTCGCAGCTTGTTTACGCTCCAGCAATGTTTCTCCCGAGGAGAAATCGCTCCAGAACCGATAAGCATCAACAACAGTTATCATGCTATCCAGACGGCAAAACTGTGACAAATCAATACCGTGCTCATCATCCATATAGGTAAAGGTTTGCGCAACAGGAACAGGTTCACTGACACCGGTTGATTCTATGAGTATGTAATCAAACCGATTTTGTTTAGCCAGCTTCTCTACTTCACGCAGCAGATCTTCCCTCAACGTACAGCAGATGCATCCATTGGACATCTCGACCAATGCTTCCTCCGTACGTGAAAGCCCGCCACCATCTTTGATTAACTCCGCATCCACATTAACCTCACTTAAATCGTTAACGATTACCGCCACTCTCAATCCATTGCGATTGCTTAAAATGTGATTCAATACGGTTGTTTTCCCCGCCCCCAAATATCCGCTTAATACAGCAACCGGAATTTTTTGTTGGTCCATTGCACAGCACTCCTTTATGTGTAATAATTACTATTATACCGCATTAATAAAACCGAACTCTTCAGCTCAGCTCCCTTGCTCAGTCCAAATGTTAAGTGTAATATTTACTATTAGTAGTTTACAAGCTTTTCCCCTTCCTGTCAAATTCATCACACCAAGCAGCCAGTGAACGGGTCACCGGCTGCTGCTATTAGTTAATCAAGTTGTTTAGATTAGGCCGCTATTGTATACGCTATGGTGTTCTTGAAAAGAATCATCTCTCATCAATCGGAATCTCAGGAAGCGATTCAAACTCAGGAACGTCAACCATATAAAGATTGCCGTAACCCGACATGTCGCTCGTAAAAAGAACGTGTTTACGATCAGGACTTAATCTTGGGTGGACATGCAAGGTTTGTGTATGAAAGCTGCCACGGTGCTTGCACAACACACGAGGACCTTCAAAGCCCGAGCCGTCATTACGCCACAGCTGCAGCGTATCCTGAAGCTGCTGGCCATGATAAGCTCCCGATTGCTGACCGTCACCCACCACAAGCTTTAAATCATTGGAGTGAACGTGCATATTTTGAAACGGAAAGCTATATTCTTCAAGGTCGCTATTATCATAGTGGACAGCTCCAATGATTTTACCGGTATGATCGGATAAAGAATTGGTAAATCCATGGTAACCAATATGAATACCGTCCGCCATCCAATATTCATGGCCTACATATTCATTCTTCAGCGTGTCTCTAACCTTCCAATGGCTGCCGGTTTCCATATCCAATACCCATATCCGGTGATCGATCTGCTCCCAAGGGCCTTCATGGCAAAATGTAAGCAAATGCGGCTGTGTCGGAGAAGTATTGACATGACCGAGCCAAAGCTGATCCTCATGAAGTTGCTTGACCATACCATCCGTTGTCGAAACGGCCATGATCATGCAATGCGGCTTGGCGCTAAAATATTGCTCAAAACCCGTGTAGCCGTTGGACATATCCATGTGAAGACGGCTAGAGTAATCCTCATTCAGACCGAAGCACACCCATTGCCCGTCTGCCGTACAGCTCATACTGCCAAAATTATAGCCGCTTGGAACCGTATATAAAATACGTTCCTTTAATGTCTGAAGGTCAATAGCGACAATAGCACGATCATAATAAAAGTACGCTTCATACCCCTTGGGGTGAAGAAAAGTCCCTTGAATCCTTGATCCACGCCCTCGCTCCAGATCGGTTAACTGCGTCATAACCCCATCCTGTAAATCCATACTATAGAGATTGGTAACATTCCCCCGGTCTGAGCCGAATAGCAGCTTGCCGTTATCTTCCCCATAAAACCCGTTATTCGTAAAATAAATATGAAAGCTGTGCGAGCAATAATCCGTCAATTGAGTTACTGTCACCCCGGTAATCCGGTCTTGAAAACTGCGCCGCTCCGAGGCCCATATGGTTCCTTTACCCTTGCTTGTTACTGCCATCTTTGCACCTTCTCCTTCCCTTTACTTTTACCTAAAAGTAAGTCTGATGATTAGATTTTCGTGAAAATTTATTTATGTGGTTACGGAGGAAAAAGGGAATGGTACGGAAAGTTTACGGCCGCCTTTGAAATTAAGTTGTTACCTTAAGGTACATTAAAGACAACTTAAATTTCAACAGCGGTGGAGTACCATCCCTTTTCTGTAGTAACCACCCGAATTAATAAATATTCACGTATTGCTTTCATCGTCAGACTTACTTTTTAACACCCGCATAAGCCTCGTTCATTTCCTTCGTATAATCGTCGCCGCCACTCTTTCTCCACAAGTCCATATCGGCTTTGAATCCGGCTTCGTCTGTTTTACCTACGATAAATTTAACTCGCGCGTCTTCCACGATTTGATCCAGCTGTGCGCCTTTTTGCGTAAAGGTATTGGAAGTAAACGGTTCGGCCGGATTGGCAACAATAATTTTCTCGTTTTCCTTCATCACTTCATTGGCTTTAATGCGCAGCGGAGTAGACGGCTTGAACAGCTCAGGAATGATATAAGGAATTTGCAGCGAGAGTTGATTCAAATTTTTGTTGTTTATATCAGGCCCCATGTTATCGTTGATGGTCAGAATCGTTACGAGCTTTCCGTTGTCCATTTTATAATGAGTTCCCTCTATCCCATAACCAAGCAAAGCCTGCATTTCTTTATCGTTCGTTTTATCGAAAAATTCCAGTACCTTTCTAAGCTCAGCCTCTGTTTTCACTGTTGATTTGGAAATCAGGAACACCCCTGCATAGCCGGTTGTCGGTTGGTTATGCAGCCCTGTAGGCCCGCTTACAGCTCCGATCAAATCTATCGTTCCTTTGGGATCAACGGTTTTCAATTTTTCATCGATTTGATAGGAACGGTCAGCAACGTCAACGGCAACTCCAGCCTTGCCATTAACAATCGGATCATTCCATTTGGCTGAATCATAGACGGCAAAGTCCTGGTTCACCAGCTTCTCATCGTACAGCTTTTTATAAAACTTCAACGCTTCCATATACTCCGGAGTCAGATGAGCGGGAACGAGCTTGCCATCCTTGACTCCCCATTTATTCGGCGCTCCGAACCACGTCTGCATAATGTCCCACGGACCCGGGTATTTCGTTGCGACCATCCCGTACGTATCGTTTTTGCCATTCTGATCGGGGTCATTGTTAGTAAAGGCTTTTAACATATTGTAAAATTCATCGATCGTCTTCGGTTCCTTCATGCCGAGATTATCCAGCCAATCCTTACGGTATGAAATACCCATACGTCCTATTGGGCGAGTTGTATAAAGTCCGTAATACTTGCCATTAACCGACGTATTGTTAAGAATAGTCTGATTCGCCTTGCTAAGATTCGGATAGTCCTTCAGGTAAGGGCCAATTTCCCAGAAGGCGCCGCCTTTAATAGCATTGGCAACCGCGGGGAGCTTCACATTGACTACAAAAATAGCCGAAGGCATCGAACCGGAAGCGAGCGTAATGTTCATTTTATCCAAATAGCTCGCATCGGGTGTAAATTGAAGATCCAGCTTTGTATTGGTATACTCCTCGACTTGCTTCCATACTTTGCTATCCGGTGAGGCGTTATCATTGGAAAAGCTTTTCAACATAACACTAATCTTGAAGGGAGCTTCCTTCGTCTTGGTCTCAGCGGGCTTCGTGCCCGGACTTTGGCTTGCTGTCCCCGTACTGCCCGTACCAGTTGTCCCTGCGCCTGTATTTGAACTTGTGCCGCTGCAGCCCGCAATTACGCTTACTGCTATAATTGCGCTAGTCGCCGAGATGTAAAAACTTCTCTGATTTTGAACCCGTTTCATAATGATTTCCTCCTCTATGTTTTCATAAGACTGAACTGAGTGTTCCGTAAGTGTATATCCAAACGCTCATCAACCTTTTACCGCACCCAGCAGCACCCCTTTGGCAAAATGCTTCTGAATAAACGGATACACCAGCAGGATCGGCAGCGTACCGACTACCACAACGGCCATTTTGATCGATTGATCGGGAGGCTTGACGTAAGTCAGGTCCATAGTCGACATATCCAGCGCCCCGGACGCCAGCAGAATCATTTGTCGCAGCAGCACCTGCATCGGCCACATCTTGGAATCACTTAAATAGAGCAGCGCATTAAAGAAATCATTCCAATGTAGCACCGCATAAAAGAGTGCGAAGGTGGCGATAACCGGCTTAGATAAAGGAAGCACAATTCTCCACAAAACACCTAGATCATTGCAGCCGTCTATTCGTGCGGATTCGATAAGCTCATTAGGAATCTCTTGAAAAAATGATTTCACCACAATCAGATTAAAGGCATTGATTGCCGTAGGCAGCATGACAGCCCAATAGGAGTTAAGCAAACCCATGCTTTTGACAATTAAATACGTAGGAATCATTCCCCCGCTGAATACCATGGAAAATACAATCAGATTCATCATTATATTTCGGCCAACCATATTTCGGCGAGATAAACCGTAAGCCATCGTGAAGGTGAAAAACAGGTTGACAATCGTACCCGCTACCGTAACAAAAACAGAGACCAACAAGCTGCGGGGCAATGCATTGTCCTTAAACACATATTGGTAAGCATTTAAAGTAAACGACTTGGGGATGAGAAAAAACGACCTGCTGCCGATCTCGATTTCTGAAGCAAACGACCCTGCCACAATATACATAACAGGCAAAATCATCATAAGAGCAACAACAGCAAGGAATAGGTAATTCGCCGTATCGAATATTTTCCCGCCCAGTGAGCTTTGACGCACGAAAATTCCCCCTATTTTAGAATATGCCCGAATGACCTGCCCGCTTGGCCAAGTAGTTGGATGTAAATACGAGAATAATACCTATTATCGCCTTAAATAAACCTACCGCCGTGCTGTAGCTAAATGCTCCCTGTGTAATACCAAGCGTATAGACGTAGGTGTCGAATACTTCGGCCACAGGCCGATTGAGGGCATTGCTCATCAGCAGCACCTGTTCGAACCCCCGGTCCAAAAAATTGCCCATTCGCAAAATCAACAGCACTATTATCGTCCCCCGTATCGCGGGCAATGTAATATGCCATACTTGGCGGAATCTATTCGCCCCGTCCACGATAGCTGCCTCATACTGCTCCTGATCTACGCCAGCTAATGCTGCGAGGAAAATAATCGTGCCCCAACCCATCTCCTTCCACAGACTTTGCGTAATGATAAGCGGCCGGAACCATTGCTCACTCGTTAAAAACTCCATTTTCTGGCCAGTCAGTCCATAGACCATCTCGTTTATAGCGCCGCCCTCCGTTGTTAAAAGAAGGTAAGAAATACTTGCTACAATAACCATCGAAATAAAATGCGGCACATAGATGAGACTTTGAATAAGACGTTTATAAAAGGATTTGCGAATTTCATTAAGCAGCAGTGCCAGGATGATCGGAGCCGGAAAAAAGAACACCATATCATATAAACCGAGCAGCAGCGTATTTCTCACCAAACGAAAAAAAACAGGATCCTGAAAAAATTGCCTGAAATTATCTAACCCAACCCACTCGCTCCCGAAAAATCCGATGAAGGGCTGATAGTTTTTGAAAGCAAGCAGCACTCCCCACATCGGAAGATACTTAAAGATAAGAAAGTAAACCAACCCCGGCAAGCATAACAGAAGCAAATATTTGTCTTTCTTGATTCTTGCGAGCAGTATACTTAATGAGGAATGCTTAACGGTTTGAACTTGGGCTGCTAGCGGCTCCGATTGTGAAGCTTTGAGTTTGAGCATTGTGTCAACTCCTTCCTACTATGGCGATGGCTATGCTTCAACCATAAGCTGCTGTCAATTTTCCAGCAATCGGACTTTTTTGTAAGCGCCAACAATTTGCTTTAGATATTTTTTCAGCTTTAAGACTTTTTTAAAAAATGATACGATAGGCAAACAAAACATCCAGGGAGAGTGCGCCATGAATCGTAGAAAAAGTAACGCAGTCACCTTTTATACACATCTGGGTTTACGCTCCAAAATGTTAATCATTTTTATATTGATATTAGTCATCCCTCTTAGCTTGCAAGGTATTCTTACCTATTATGAATTTTCAGCATCGGTGGAACGACGGTCTGCAGACTATTCAACCCAAATTGTCGGGCAAATTAACCGCAATCTGGATCGGACCTTGCTGGAAATGCAAAGGCTTTCTCTAATGCCACTATATGACACGCAAGTATTAGCCATTGTAAAAAAATACAGCCAACCCCAATTTGCTCTGACTCGCCCCACGCTTGCCGAAATGGAAAAAATGTTTCTTTACATCTCAGGCTCTGCATACAACCGTTCTGAAGTAAAAGGAATTCAAATTATTGCTAACAATGGATTTATTTTTACTAATGTTGATTCCTCGATGATGAATTTTTATGCCGATGTCAGACAGGAGGACTGGTTTAGAAAAGTTCAGGTTGCAGATGGAGCCTGGGTCGTCATCCCCCAGCATCAGCCCAATTACTATAACGAAAGCTCATCACAAGTTTTTTCCGTAGCCCGTATGATTCGTGAGCCTGATAAAAATGACGTGATTGGAATGATTAAAATAGATTTAAAGCTGGATGTGTTCCGCCAGATTTTATCCAATGTAAAATTCGAGGAGAAAGGCAGTATGCTCGTCGTTAATGAACGAAATGAGCTTTTATTTGAGGAAAGCAGCTCTAATCTGGAGCCCCGCTTCGCCAAAACTTTACGCGACACCAAGCAGCCTAATGAGAATGCAGTCCGGGATTTGGTTCTGAATGGGCAGCGTTTCCTTACTATTGTAGATTATTCGGATTACTCAGGACTTAAAGTAATTGACTTCATTCCCGTTGACTCCTTGCTGTCCGAAACTAAGAAGCTACGTAATTTCACTATTGTAATTGCTGTTATTTTCGTTGTGGCCGCCATTATCCTCTCCTTTATTTTCTCTTATCACTTAAGCAGCCCTTTAATCCGGCTTAAGCAAAAAATGCAGCTGCTCGAACGGGGACAGTTTAACCAAAGCGTGCCGGTCATGTCGCAGGATGAAATCGGGCAGCTTAGCAGAGGCTTTAACCGGATGGCCGAGGAAATCAACCATTTAATCAAGGAAGTATATTTGATAGGACTACGGGAAAAAGAAGCCGAGCTCGCGGCGCTGCAAAGCCAGATCAATCCGCATTTTATTTACAACACGCTCGAATCCATTAATATGAAAGCGCTGGAACGTGAAAATTACGAAGTATCCGATATGGTCTCTACCTTAGGACAATTAATGCGGTACACCGTCGATCAATACGACAGACTGGTGCTGCTAAAAGAAGAGCTCGCTTCTGTAGGCTCCTATGCAAAGATCCAGCAGCTGCGCTATGGCGACCGTCTGCGTATTATTTTCGATATCGAGCCTGGTCTCGAACGCTCCCTGGTTCCCAAGCTGCTATTGCAGCCTCTCGTAGAAAATTCCATCTTTCATGGCGTTGGAGACAAGCCTGAGGGCGGCACGATATGGATTTCCGCTGTAAGATTCAGCGATGACCTGCTGTTAACCGTCAGGGACGACGGAATCGGTATGACAGAAAGTGAAGTCGAGCGCCTGAGATTGTCTTTAACATCTCCCCTGCCGGACGGAGAGCGTAAACAAGGCGTTGCCTTGCGCAATATAAACCAAAGGCTCGTATTAATGTTCGGCTCCTCTTATGAGCTTCAATTCGATGGAAGTCCCGACCAAGGAATGGCCTTTACAATCACTATCCCCATAACGGAAAGGATGAGCGGAGATGTACAAAATTCTGCTGGTTGAGGATGAGGAAATTATCCGAACAGGCATCAAGCATTTAATTACCAAAGTATCCAGTGAATTCGAAATTGTTAAAGAAGCAGCCCATGGAAAAGAAGCGTTAGCCTATTTGCAGACGGAAATACCCGATGTAGTCATTACGGACATACGGATGCGCGAGATGGACGGATTATCGCTGATTGCCAAAGTTAGAGAACGTTACCCTAATATGCCGCTGTTGATTATAAGCGGCTACAGCGACTTTGAGTATGCGCAGAAAGCGCTTCGCTTCGGAGTATCGGATTATTTGCTAAAGCCGATTAATCGTATGGCACTGGTATCTGCATTGGAACGCATCCATCAAACGCTTGAGCGGAAAGAAACGGGTGGATCAACGGATAGAACAGAACCTCACATAGAAACAGCCACGAAGGAGCCTATTATGAAAAGCGGCGAAGGCAAACGGCTCATTCGCAAAATCAAAGAATATATTCAAGCCCATCCCGAAGGAGATTTGCGCCTTCAAACCTTGTCTGATTACATCCATTTAAACCCGGCCTATCTCAGCCAGCTATTCAAATCGGAAACCGCTATTAATTTATCTGACTTTATTATGCAAATCCGGATTGAGAGAGCCAAGCATCTTCTTGAACAGACCGATTTGAAAATTTACGATGTAGCGCGGCTATCAGGATATCAGAGTCCCAAGCACTTCATGCTTGTATTCAAGCAGCAGGTCGGAACATCGCCAGGCTCTTATCGTGAGGAGTACGGTTCGTAAAACAACTATAAGTGCGAGTTCAAAAAGTCGACTTTTTCAGCAACATCTATAAATGCGAGTTCCAAAAGTCGACTTTTGGAACAACATCTATAAATAACGAACCAAACCTAAAAGCTGCGTGATTTTTTGAGGCCACCTCTACCCATATAATGAAAGCTGTAGACCAGTTCTTAAGAATCAGGGGGGAATTACATGAAGAAATGGGTAAGCAGTCTTTTAGTCATACCTATGATAGCGTTATCAGCAGGATGCTCCAAGCAGGAAACAACCCAACCAAGTAGTACAACTCCAGCAAGTGCAAGCGATAAACCGGTAACCTTGAAGTTTTTGACCTGGGGGAATCAAGCGCATCAAGATATGTACACCAAGCTGCTTGAGACTTACAAAAAGACGCATCCGAACGTCACGGTAACTATGGAATCCATTCCATTCGCCGACTATCAACAGAAGGTATCCGTGCTTGCAGCGGGAAGGGAGTTGCCAGACCTTGCTTGGGTATCCGAGCGTATGGTGCCGCAGTTCATGGCTAACAACATTTTGGCGGATGTGTCTGACGTGAAAGCAGATGCATCATTTAATTTGGACGATTTCATTCCTTCCACGTTGAACTTGTTTACCAAAGACGGCAAATTGTACGGATTACCGTTCTCTACGCCTCCAAGCGTCATGTTCTATAACCAGGATTTATTTGAAAAAGCAGGGCTTGCTTCTCCTAACGAGCTGGCCAAACAAGGCAAATGGACTTGGGAAGAGTTTGTCAAATCTGCCAAAGCCATTACAAGCGGTAATGGAGCAACCAAAATATACGGCGCTAATTTCTTCCGTGATTGGAAAACCTGGATTCTGCTTTCTTCGTATGCTTGGTCTAACGGCAGTGGGCCGTTCGATAAAGATATGACCAAGTTTACATGGAACGATAAATATGGTGTTGATACTTTGAAAATGGTTCAAAATATGATGTTCGTGGATCAATCTCATCCAAAAGCAGGAGAACAGATCAATTTCGAATCAGGGAAAATAGGCATGTTCTTCGATGTATACAGCTATGTGTCCAAAGCTCGTACCATCAAGGATTTTAAATGGAGTATTGCTCCAATGCCATCCGGATCGAAAGGTTCCGTTCCCATGATGGGGCAAGCTGGTTACGTCGTGTTTAAAGAAAGTAAAAATCAGAAGGAAGTCAAGGAGCTGCTGAAGTTTTTTGCCAGCCAAGAAGGTATTCAGACTTCATCCACCTTCTTCGTGCCTCCACGCAAGTCCGTGCTGAACTCGGATTCCTTTCTCAAACAGCCCGACAGTCCGGACCCGTCTATCATCAAGCAAGCCGTTATCGATGAGATGGCCAAAGCTATCGTACAGCCAGGACATGTTCAATGGCAAAAGATCGATAATGAGATTTTAGCCGGATTTGATCAGCTCTTCGGTCAAACCGCACAGCCTGAGCAAATTATAAAAACGATGGACGAGAAAGTAACTCCGCTTTTAAAAAAATAACAGTTGGATCAAGCAGCGGTTCGTTCCATAACGAGCCGTTGCTTTACTAAGAAGGGAGTTCACATGAACCGATTACGCCAAGCCTTGCATGAACCTAAGCTTCAACTATTCGTCAGCCTGCCTTCGAACGATCTGAATCTGGCCAAAGCAGCCTTACAGGAAGGAGCCGATGGACTGAAGGTACACATTAATGTAGATCATCGTGCCAGCGGTAACAGCTTCGGCCCCTTATCTGAATATGCCGAAACCTTTCGCAGCATTCGTTCACAATTCAACGGGCCGTTAGGTATTGTTCCGGGGGGTTCGCTTGAGTCTATTAACCCACAGGAGATCGAACAGCTGGGTGACTTGGATGTAGACTTCTTCTCGATCTACGCGTGGCATATGCCTGCCTTTTTATTGCATGCTCCCAAACTGGCCGCTACCTTCGCTATTGATAATCAGTTTGACACCAGACTGCTGGAAGCTGCAAAAGCTTTTCCTATAGAAGCTCTGGAAGCTTCCGTTATTCCCTCATCGGAATATGGGACTCCACTAAACTTTGCTGATCTGCTGCGGTATCGTTGGTTGGCCCAAACAGCCAATTTACCTGTAATTGTGCCGTCCCAGCGCAAATTGGTTGCTGCCGATGTTCCTGCCCTAAAGGATAGCGGTGTTAAAGCCTTGCTGCTTGGCGCTGTCGTTGTAGGCAAGAGCGCAGATGAAATCCAACGAGCGGTGCATGACTTCCGCAATGCGATCGATAGTTAGGGGCGAAATGATATGGCGAATTCACCTTTAGCAAAAAGGAAAAAAATAATGAATCCATTAGCACGCGAAGCGAACATTACAGGATGGATTTTTGTCTCGCCTATGGTAATTGGCTTTGCTGCCATACTGCTGGTCCCTCTGCTCCAGGCATTTTATATGAGCTTGACGGATTGGCCCCTACTTGGTGAATCCAAATTCATTGGCTTCGACAATTATGTTAACATTGTGACCGACCGCGACTTTTGGCGCGTACTCGGCAACACCTTTTATTTTGCAGCGGGGCTGGTGCCGTTAAACATTGGGATAGCTCTATTGTTAGCAGTTCTGCTGGCCAAAAGCATGCCTGGCATCAGCATGTTCCGCACAGCCCTCTTCGTTCCCGTTATGACATCACTGATCGTCTGGTCTATCGTCTGGAAATATATGTTCGCCACAGACTCCGGCTTTATTAATCAGATTTTGCAGCTAATCGGCGTCCAAGGGCCGGCATGGCTGTATAATCCTAAGCTGGCAATGCCGGCGGTTATCCTTACGAGCGTGCTGAAAAACGTCGGCTTAAACATGGTACTGTTTATAGCAGCCTTGCAGCAGGTCCCCGCTCATTTATATGAAGCGGCCAAAATAGACGGTGCAGGACGATTTACGCAATTTTTTCGAGTTACGATTCCACTAATAACACCGACTTTATTTCTTACGATAATAATGACGGTCATTGGCTCAATGAAGGTGTTCGGACAAATTTACGTCATGACTCAAGGCGGTCCGGGAAGCAGCACCAAAGTAATGGTGTATTATATTTGGGAAAAAGCATTCAAGCTGTTTGAATTCGGCTATGCTTCAGCTTTGGCTTATATTCTTTTCTTTCTGATCATGGCATTCACATTGATTCAGTGGACGCTTAGGAAAAGGTGGATTTTTCATGAAAACTAAACCTTTGGCAGCAACTGCCTTTAATCGGATAGGTGTTACTCTCCATTATGCGGTATTAACCCTGTTCTCCGTCCTGCTGCTCGTTCCTTTTATTTGGATGATCTCGACTTCGCTTAAGGAACCGGCCAAAATTTTCGTATTCCCGCCGGAGTTTATCCCATCGCCCATCCGTTGGGCAAATTACGCAGAGGTACTACGGATCATCCCATTCCATTTGTTTTACTTCAACAGCTTATATATTGCCATTGTCGTTGTGATCGGAACGATTTTCTTCGCTTCGCTTGCCGGCTATGCCATAGGCCGAATCCCTTTCATAGGGAGAAACCTCATATTTTTACTGCTTTTAAGCACCATGATGGTTCCTACCGAAGTAACGGCTATCCCGATGTTTCTGTTCATGCGCGATATTGGTTTCCTCAATACGCATGTACCTCTGATTGTACTGCCGATATTCGGGGCGGGCGGCGTCTTCGGCGTCTTCGTCATGCGCCAATTTTTCCTTGGAATACCGAAGGATCTGGAAGAAGCGGCTATGATCGATGGCTGTTCAAGATTTCGTATTTATTGGAATATTATGCTGCCTCTGGCCAAGCCTGCGATAGCCACATTGACCATCTTTACTTTTCTGACAAGCTGGAATGACTTTTTTGAACCACTTATTTTTATTAATGACCGTAAACTAATGACGTTACCGCTCGCGCTATCACTTTTTACCGATGAAGCAGGTACATCCTGGCATCATTTGATGAGCGCTTCAGCCATGGCGACGCTGCCGCTGCTTATTGTCTTCTTTTTCGCACAAAAGCAATTTATTGAAGGCGCAGCTATGACAGGGTTAAAAGAATAGGAGAGATGAAAATGACTCGCAAGCTACAGGCGGATGTTGTTGTTGTCGGTGGAGGCCCTGCCGGGATCAATGCGGCTATAGCCGCTGGAAGACAAGGGGCAAGCACGGTACTGATCGAACGGTACGGCTTCCTCGGCGGTATGTCAACCGCAGCCTCCGTCTATCCATGGATGACCTTTCACACAGAACAAGGACTGCAAGTTATAAAAGGAATCGGGCAGGAGATTGTCGAGCGGTTAATGGAACGCGGAGGATCTCCCGGTCATTTGCGTGATACCATTGGCTTTGTCCATACCGTTACGCCATATCATCCTGAAATTTATAAGCTGCTGGCCATCGATATGCTGAAGGAGGCTGGCGTCAAGTTGCTCTTGCACAGCTTCGTGGACGGCGTTCAGGTGGAGGATCAGTATATCCGTTCGGTTCAGCTCACAGGTAAATCGGGCCCTATCCAAGTGTCCGGCAGCATGTTTGTCGATACTTCGGGTGATGCTGACGTCGCTTATTTATCTGGAGTCCCTACACTGATGGGACGCGAAGGAGATAAGCGAACCCAGCCGATGACAATGAAATTTCGTATGCGCGGAGTAGATATTGAAGCCATCCGCCAAAATATGATAGAGAATCCAACTAATTTTTATCACAAAACGCCGTTTAGTGAGCTAAACGTTTTACCGCTTACGGGCATTCAGGGCTTTTATTCCCAGTGGAATGCGGCTCAAGTGCCGATTAACCGGGATCAGGTTTTATTGTTCACCGGGCCGGCTCATGACGAGGTTCTGGTCAACTGCACCCGTGTGCAGGGATTAGACGGCACCAATGTCGAAGACTTGACTCAGGCCGAAGAAGAAGGGCTGCGGCAGGTTCTGCTTATGGCCGAATTTCTGCAATCCTCTGTTCCCGGATTCTCCCAAGCTTCCATTTCATCTGTAGCCACTCAGATCGGTATTCGTGAAACCCGAAGGATTGACGGGTTGTATCAGCTCGGCATCGACGACGTTGTCACAGGTAGACGATTCGATGATGTCATCGCTCGAAGCGGCTATCCGATCGATATCCACGATCCGTCCGGCAAAGGCGTGACCGAAGCCTTGGTCCGAGGGGATGGAGCTTACGACATCCCTTACCGCTGCCTCGTCCCGCAGCAGGTGCACAATCTGCTGGCAGCCGGACGCTGCATATCCACTTCGCACGAGGCTCTGGCTACAACAAGATTGACTCCTAGCTGCATGGCCACAGGACAAGCGGCTGGCACGGCCGCAGCAATTGCCAGCGCTAACAAGACGACAGCTGCAGAGGTTGATATTAAGCAGCTGCAGGCGCTGCTGGTTCAAGGGAACGCCGTGTTAGAGTAATAATTGTACCTCGCTTGACAGATTTAACTCATATCAGAGGAACTACTTGTTCCTCTGTCATCTGAAAAGCTCAAAAAACAGAGAGTTAACGGAACAGCCGGTTCCTTTATCTCTCTGTTTTTGTGTATAGGGCTCTAATTCGGTCGTGATAACGGAATTACGATTTCTCACACTGGAAGGCCATTATATCTTTCGGGCCATTTCACGATATTGGCTCGGTGTAATGCCTTCCTGTTTTTTAAATATACGGTTAAAATAACTGTGCTGATAGCCTACCTGGACGGCGACATCGTTAATTTTCAGCTCCGTATCTACCAGCAGCTCTTTGGCTTTACCCATTCGCAGCTCCGTCAAATAATCGATAAAATTTTTCCCGGTAACCTGTTTGAAGGTTTTACTCAAGGCTACCGGATTCAAGCCTGTATGATCAGCGCAGCTGTCCAGCGAAATATCGTTCATGTACTGATTCTGCAAGTAAATCATCGCTGACTCAATAACCTTCTTGATCTGCACATCGGATCTTGCCTCCAGTTCCATCACAAAGGGCTGTATCACTTTGCCGTTGAACCATTTAATCATTTTCTGCGGTTCCCGGATTTGAGTCAGCTGCTCGTACAGATTGACGGATTTATATACTCGATTCGGATCCATGCCTGAATGACGAATAGCATGAAGAATACTCCCCAACAGCTGCAGCATGCTTTGCTGAATATCAATTTCCTTAGCTCCTCTTTCCCGCAACGCCTCCAGAAATGCAGCAATCGTTGTCTCCGCTTCCTGCTGCCGGCCGGTGCGGATCAATTGAATGATTTCTCTCTCAAGCACAAACGGGTACCGCAGTTCATCGCTTTCCTCAACAACCTCCAGCATTTCCAGATCGATCATTTGATTCTCATTTTCAAAGTTCCGATAGCTTAATGCCTGTTTGGCTTCCTCATAGCACAATGGGATTTGTACAACGGAGTACGCTGCCTTCCCTATGGTTACGGACACCTGAAGCTTTAATATATGGTTGATCGCCTGCATCAATTCGTCGCTAAATGCGTGGAGCTCCATTCGATAGGATTGATCCGCAGGTACCATAATCAACAAGCCAACCGATAAATCATGGAAATTAATGACGTTCGCTTGCTCCCATCGGTTAACAGCCAGCTCTTCGATCATATTTGCAGCCGCAAACGTAATTAAACCCTCATCGCCCTGCGAGAAACGTCCTGTTAAATTTTCGAATCCTGTAAGCTGAATATGCATGACCAGAAACAGCCGTTCATCGACCATCCAGTCTAAATTCCGCATGCGCTCCTTCAGATCTTCCTCCGAATAGGAGTAAAGAAATCCTTGCACAAGCTGCAGCAGGAAGCCTTCCTTGACGTGAGGGAGCTGCTGCTCCAGCCTGTTTTGAAGGGTCGTGCTTTCCCTGCTTAAGTGCAGCCATTCCTTCTCGATCATTTTAAACTCATCATTCTGCTCGTTCATATTTCCTGCGAACAGCTTATTGGCAGCAAGCAGTCGAACAAGACGGTCAATTGGAGAATAGATGCGTCGTGAAGCAAGCCAGGATAAGAGAAACGCCAGAAGCAGAGCCGAACCGCTGACGAACAGGATTAGCCTTGATATAATAACAACCGGCTTCGTGATCGCATTAATAGGAGAGGCGGAGACGTAAATCCAATCCGTACCGATTCTCGAGAAGGCCCCATAGGAGACGGTATAGGTGGTCTTCTTCCATTCATAAAGGAAGGAGCCTGATCTTGAATCCCGATGGAGCACCTCATTTCTTAAAGCCTCATCGAATAAAGCCTCTTTGGAGACTCCTGTGCTCGTTACCAGAACATTTCCGCTTGTCTCCATAATGAATGTTTCCCCGACATTATACGGTGTCAGCGTTTTCAGTAAGCTGGAAACCTTGTCTGCATTTATACGGACCAGCAAAGCACCGAACGGTTCAAAATCAACTCCAGGCAATTTATGCACTAAGGTTAAATCCTTTACTCCGTCCTGGGCGGGATCTGTGTCCAAGCTTATCCAAAAAGCCAACTGCCCGCTAGCCAGCATTTGACTGTAGCTGTTCATAAGTATGGAGCTCTGGATAACATCATATTCAGGAGAAAATCGGATCGGCTTCACCCCGTTAACGAATAGCTCAGCTTGCCTCGCCAAAGGGGTTGATCCCTGCATGACACCTAATGTTTTCGTAACATCTCGCGCCACTTCGAAATCCTTGAAAAAATTCGTTGTCAGCAGGCTCGAATTGAACTTCGGATCAAATGCCCAGTGGGCAAGAGATTGCTCGATATAGGAGAATTGATCGTCGATATTGGCAGCTCTTTGCAATATTTGATTTTTATGCAGCTGCAGCATCTCATTCTCGAGGCGCTCCCCGCCCATCCAATATACGATGAACCCTATAATAAAACCCGGGATACTGGAAATAAGCAGAATCAAGATCAAGCTGTTGCGGAAAAATCTGCCTTTTAACATGGTTGCACCATCCGTTTCGCCCAATTTGTTACTTATATAGATTCGATGTTTCACAATTTTTTCCCTTTAATGCGATTATAGAGGCGAGATAAATTCGCGGCAAAAAGCCCCCAACGATATCCGTCAGCGGCTTATATCACATAACAAGCTTGTTCTTCAGCAGGTCTTTCTTATACACTAGTTCTTCATAAAGTGATACATCGCTGGGATTACTCTTGATAAGACTTACGCCAAACGAATATATTATCACTCGCCGCATCACCTTTGCCAAGGAGCTGCTTAAGTACTCCAGCATACCTGTCGCAGAAATTGCCGCACAATGTGGAACCGATAACGTCAGCCATTTTATATCCCTGTTCAAACATCGCGAAGAAATGACATCTCTAGCCTTCCGTAAAAAATGGCAGCGTCCGCGGGATACCATATAAATAAAACCGCTGCCGCTCGCTATCCAACAATAGTCGAGGGCAGCGGCAGCTGATTAATATACAATAACGCCTTTGGCTACATTTAATTGCCCATACCGGCTCATCGCTTCGGGTATTTCCTCCAGCTTAAATCTGTGACTGACAATAGGCTCTACACGAACTATGCCCTGTTCAATAAGTGCAATCGCTTCCTCATGAGTATGTGGATTAATGAAGGAACCATAAATCCGCAGCTCCTTGGAAAAAATGGCAAAAGGAGATACCGTGATCTGAGTCTCGGGAGAGGCTACGCCAAACAGCAGCACTTGGCCTCCCTTTCCCGCTGCTTCAATGGCCAGCTCCATAGAATCTTTGCGCCCGACACATTCAATAACCACATCGGCCCGATTCTTCAGCCCTTCCAATGCAGCTTCCGTGGGCTGCACTACCTCATCTGCTCCCAGCGCAAGAATTCCGGCATGCTTGTCAATAGCAGGTTCGCTGACAACAATACGGGAGGCTCCTTGCTTCTTGACCAACTGCAAAAACAGCTGTCCAATAAAACCGCCGCCTATCACCAGTACGGTATGAGTCGGACGTATGTCGATTTTTTTAAAGCCGTGCAGCACACAACCAAGAGGTTCAACCATAGCTCCCTCTATATAACTCATCGAGTCTGGCAGCAGATAGCAATTAGCCGCAGGTGCCGTACACCATTCCCCCATGCCTCCATCTCGTGTAACACCAACGGCTTGTAAACGATCGCATAATTGAACACGGCCATCACGGCAATATTTGCAGCTTCCACAATACATATTCGGATCGACGGACACCCGGTCGCCTACTTTAAGAGTCGTAACTTCTGCACCCAGCTCCATCACCTCGCCGGCAAACTCATGACCCAGCACAATCGGTGGCGTTACTGCCGCCGAACCCGGGTGCCCATGATAGATGTGCTGATCCGTACCACAAATGCCGCAGCTTTTTACCCGAATTCTTACTTCATCGGAAGCCAGCTCCTTGTTTTCCCAATCTGTCACTTCGATGTGATGAGTCCCTTTTAGTACGGCCGCTTGCATATTACATCTTCCCTCCATTGGCTTTGCTTGTATTTTGTGTCCAGTTGCCTGTTTACTATTCACCTTTTTTCTACGTCTCCCCATAATTATAGTCTACTCGGTGAATTCCGTATATTTCCCGTTTTTATATCATACCTAACTTGAACTGTACCTATTTCCACAAATCACCCAATCCGTTTTAAGAGAACTTCGGATCGAAGCCCTTTCGATGAGGATACATCCGTGTCTAAGCTGTAGCTTTTCTCGCAATATCAGACTTCTTCAGCTCCGCTGAGAACTTATAAAGTCTGGCTAATATGATAAGAAAGGGCTGTCCCAAAATTCATTTTGGAACAACCCATCCACCATTTTTTTGAATAAAGGGTTGCAAAGGAACCATTCATCTTAAAGGTTCTTTTGCACATTCTATGGGATCGATAGCGCTTCTGTATTCTCAGCGAATAGCAGAGATGAGCTCGCTTTCCAATGCGTGCTAATCGCTGGATTCGGGATTCGTTTACAGCATGGCATGGCAATCGCAGTCGCATTCGCAGTCGGCAGCTCAGCGAGCCCCACGCAATTATCAGGAAATTGTCACGTTATTTTCTCCGAAATATACATTTCAAGCCCAATAACTGGAATTCCTCCTGCTAATTCTAAGGATTGATCTCAGCCATATGCACTAGATTAACAGGAGTTTTTCCAGCTAGATTGCTTTCAAACGATATCCAGGCTGGATTAACGGGAGGATTTCCATCTATCATCTTTCTTTCCGCAGCCGTAAGAGTATTCTGGTCTCCTTTGCAATGAAAGCAACCTTTGAGCATCTGTTCTCGCTCGATGACTTAAGCAACATTAGAAAGGGCATTCTCACTTTAAATTCCTGTAGGGGCTAAGGTGCAGAATCGACCGGTTCCTTGCCTTGGCGTTCTGGCTTCATAGGCGGGACAAGTGGATCATACTAGTTAACCAGCTGAGTTCATTCAGCTATAGGCTCACAACTTCGAATACAGCTCCCTATACCGGCCAGGAGTCAATCCTTCCAGCTTCCTGAACGATCGGATAAAATTTTGCGCGTTATAGAACCCCAGCTGCTTGGCGATTTCATTGATCCTCATATCCGTATCAACCAACCATTTCTTGGCCATATCCATGCGGAACTTATGAAGATAATCACTGAAGGTGACTCCAGTTTGGGACCGGAATACCTTGCTGATGTAATAAGGATGATAATTAAGTGCAGCAGCACACATCTCCAGGGTGACATCCTTATTATAGTTTTCTTCAATAATATGAACAACCTGCTCGATGATTTTCTTATAATGGTCTTCCTTGCTATCCGATAAATGATCGATAATCGGCTCAATAATGATATCATGGAACCACTTTTCAATCTCATGAAGGTTTTTCAGCTCCAGCAGCTGGTTCAATAATGATTTCTCATCCTCAGTCCATATGACTTCGCTATGTCCCGAATCCTGCACGAACCGGACTACGCTAACCAGCAGCCTCACCAATGATAATTCATATTGCTTGATGTTCATCCGCTCTGCGGTTAAGGCTTCCATAAATTGATGCAGCAGCGGTCGAATCCGTTCTTTATCCGTTGCTTTAACTGCGTCCAGAAGCTCTTGTTCGATTTGAACCGGATACGATAATTTATTCGATTCTACGAAATCCATCTCATCATGAGATACAATTAGCGGCTGTCCTTGTTCCACCCTATATTTTAATGCTTCCAAAGCTTCATGGTAAGCCCGCGGAGTTGCATTGAATTCATGGTAAGGCTTGCTGATCCCTATACTAATAGGCAATTCCAAATAATAGCCTACCGATTTTTGGATTTTGCGGGTTAGCTCGTTCACTTCCGTTTTGATCAATTCCACATCTTCCTTCATCGTTCCGTACAAAGTAACCAGCGAATCCCCCATTACGATCGGATTTAAACGATTATGCACCGGAATAAGCTCAGACACAATATTATTCACCGCATACATGAGAATGTCTTTGTCCTTCTCTTCATATCTCGTCGTTTCCAGTGAATCTATCTGAACCGCAATGACATGCAAAGTCTTCCAATGACTCGCCCCGTTCAAGCTTGGTAATTTATCCTTGATCTCCCGGTCCGTCAGCTCCCCCTGGAACAGACGGAGGACGAAAAAATAAGTCAGCTGCGGTATTTGCTCCTGAAGCTGGTTGCTGATCTTCGTTTGGGTCTGCTTCATATGCTGGATGGAATAACTAATCGATTCGATTTCATCTATAGTTTCTCTTTCACTGCCCTCTCCACCATCGGCAACCATCGTATGCAGCTTACGGATCGGATTGTACATTTTTTGTGAGCCTTTATAGGAAATGATGCAAATAACAAAAATGCTGATCAAAGTAGTAATCAACGTCAGCCAGCCTATTTCGCGAGATTCCTTATTCATGGCTGTTATTGAAACCAATGAGATGTATACCCAGCCGTTATAATCCGATTTGCGGAACGAGATACCGGTATGCCCGTCTTCAAAATAGCCCTGCGGACTATTCATTGCGATCAGCTTCCCCATGTAAGGTGCTTGAGATACATCCTCCCCGATCATGCTCGAATCGGAATGGGCAATTATTTGATAATTGCGGTCAAGAATCAGAAACTCCCCAAGATCTGCATTTTGAATCAAATTTTTATTAAGCTCGTAGGTCGGAATCCTGGCAATAGCCAACCCAATAGGATCGGGTGAATTGATTGGAACCTTTTTGACCAGATTGACACTGTAATACTTCTTCGCTTTCGGATCATCAGAGGAGATGTAGGAATCATAGTAATCCTCAGTTTCCCAAGTCGAGAGCAGCGGGGATGACCTGTATTCCGATATCTTAGGAGATACTTGGCCCTTATCGAATCGGGACACCCCGCCCCCTGACAAAACCCATTCCCGGTTAAAATTAATTAGAGATACATTTTGCACCCCAAGCTCGAAGGTTTGAAAATAATATAAGTCCGTCAAAAGCTGGTCCACAGTCTGAAAATCGTCGACTGACAAAGACTTGTTCATGGCTTGGTTAACGAAAGAGGAATTAACGAATTGGGTCACCGAGTTGTCTACATTTTTTAGAACCTGCTCCACTCTGGAATGAATTTGCGTCAAGATTTGCATATTTCCCTGAAGCACCTTTTTCTCTATCGTTTGGGATGCTTTGTAATAAGAAAATACGCCTAGGAAAATAAGCGGTAAGGTGCCTACCAGAAGGCAGAACAAGATCATTTTATATAAAAAACGACGCGGCAGCCTGATTTTCATTTCGTTCCTCCACCGTTTATACGGATTTACTCAATAACCGACCAGTTTTCCAAATGGCGCAGCACCTCCAGCCGGAAAGCCGTAGGCCATGCGACAAGCCACTCGGTTACGTCAAAGGGCTGTTCATGCCGTTCCGTTAAAAATCCCCAACGCGTATGATAATACCCTTCATCCTGGCTTCCCACTGGTCTAAGTTTGTTCATAACCTTCAAGGTCCCATCGGAAATGCCTATAGAGCCATTCACCCAAGCTGCTCTAGCCCGCTGAATCCATGTATCATTGCCTGTAAGCTCCCCTAATTTCAACCATTCCGTAACAAAATCGAGCGCATATGGATCAATATGATGATGCTGAGTTGAAACCGAGGTACCGCCCAGCGTATCGTAATTAAGGGCATGAAGGGCACTTCCCAACGGATAGGCTACGCTTTGATGCCACTGCCATGTCGCTAAATACCAGGAAGCTGCTTCCGCCCATTGTAAATACTGAACGTTTGCGGTTGCTTCATATAGCCCTAATCCCGCCTTCAGCAGTGGAATGGCTGACTCTTTATCTATACAATACGTATCCAGCGCACCGGCCGTTGTAAACCCGTTATCGAGCAATTCTCTAATATAGTACCTGTAGCCCCGCTCCGCTGCATCCAGATACTTCGTTTCATTTGTCATATTATAGGCTTTAATCAATGGAGGCACAAGAGAGCTTCCAATCGTTCCTTCAGGATCGACAGGCGTTCCATCGTTGTTCCATGCTTTGCCGATCTTTCCTTCCTCATTCTGATGCTCCACAGCAAAGCCGCAAATACCCAATGCCGTTTCTTTGTAAGACGGCCTTGCTACTCCGCACTTGGCCGCAAGCTCATAGGCTTCAAAATAATTCAAAGCCGCTGCTCCCATGTGAACCGCATCCTGAATTTCAGGTGCATTCGGCTTGTTCTCAAGCAAATGATCGAAATGACAACGGATTAATCCGTTGTCCAGCCTCGCATAATTCGCCCAGGTGTCCAGGGCGGCAATCCCTTTATCCAGCGAGCTCTGATCGCCCGTTTTCAGATAATCAACCAGCAGCGAGTTGGCTAATGAAATATTTTGACCGGTCCAGCCGATTTTGTATCTCCAAGTCTTTCTTTGCTCCCA
The DNA here is from genome assembly GCF_042676305.1 of Paenibacillus sp. GCM10027630. Taxonomy (NCBI): domain Bacteria; kingdom Bacillati; phylum Bacillota; class Bacilli; order Caryophanales; family Paenibacillaceae; genus Paenibacillus; species Paenibacillus sp. GCM10027630. Next base: position 117,745 of record NZ_JBHTGY010000011.1, read on the forward strand.
TGCTTCGCCGTTCCATTTCAAGCCGATCGAAAATCCCTTGAATATCCCCTCCTCGGCCCACAGACTCTCCTTCGCATAGGTAATCCCCAATTGCCATAGCTGCTGCGCCTGGTACGAGGGCTTTGTGGCACGGTAATTCAAGCCCCACGCGGCTTCCAGCATTTTGCTCCAGGAAGCGCCTGCTTCCGCAAGCGGGCGGATAACAAGATAAGCCGTGACCCGATACTCCCGATCCGGTTCGCAGAGCCATTCCTCCTGGTAGGCATCTCCATCCCGATCCCTCCCTACATACGTAACCGGCGTCTCCGCAAGGGGCCAAATAAGACGGTGAACGGTATATTCATCCTTCGGCGTAAGGGAGCAGGAAAATCCGCAATCCTCATATTGTCCAAAAAAACCAACTGACCATCCGCTGCCTTCCGAATAGGTTGCACCTGCAACCGCTGCACGGTGATAGGCAAAGGTCCATGGTTGGCCGTCCTTCTCGAACCCTTTGGGTTCCAAGCCCGAGCCCCAAGTGTTTCCGTTGTAGGTTACAGCAGGAATCATGCCATACGATGTCGGATAAAAGGTTTGAAAACCCAACATAATCGCAACATGCTGGCTCTTCTCAACCGTAAAGCTGCGTGTCCAATGAAACACGCCCGCTTCCGTTTCTATAATCTCATCATGGTACTTGATGCCGCTGCTTGCTTCAGAAACCATACGACCGATTCGATCTGTACCTCTGTACAGCTGTCCGTCTTTCCATCTATATAGCGAGTCTTGCCCGATACCTGCTTCTCTCATCTTCATAGCCTCCAACATGTCATATGAAATATAGGGAGACAAGACCTCGGCTGCATCTTGTCAGCCTTCGGTCTTGCCTATGATTTTATTATTTTTTTAGCTTCGCATATTCGGCTGTTGTTTCTTCGATAACCTTGTCTCCGCCGTTCTTTTTCCACTGCTCGATAGCCTGCTTCCAGCCGTTCTCATCGATATTGCCCAGAATGAATTTTACCTGTGCATCGGAGATGACCTTATCCAGCTCTTTCCCTTTCTCGACCTGTGTCTTAGAAACAACCGGAAGCGCCGGATTCATCACTGCTATAGATTCGTTTTCTTTCCACATCTGTTCGATTGTCTTGCCTAGTTCCGATTGGCTTTGTTCCGTATAAAGCAGGTTATACCCTATAAATACGAGCTGCGTCAGCGGATCTACCTCTTCCACATAAGCGTTTTTATCCGTGAACACATAGGTGCCGTTCTCTTTCTTGAAATGTTTGCCCTCAATTCCCCATGTGAACAATTCGCGCATTTTCGGGTCCATGATTTTATCCATAAAGGTCAGCACATCTTTCAGCTCGGCCTCCGTCTTCACCGATGTTTTTGGAATCATGAAGCCGCCGTTAAATCCGGAGCCGCCCATTACCTTCGGCCCTTTCGGTCCTTCAATACGGCTGATGACAGTCAGCTTGGCCTGCGGATTCAGCTTCCTCAGCTCGGCATAAGAACCGCTTAGTGAGGAGTCCAACGGGTTGAAGGCGATACCGATTTTACCTTTGTTAAAGTCGTCATCTCTGTTTGGATTGATCGCGAAGTCCTGGTTCATGAGCTTCTCATCAACAAGCCTTTTCATAAACTTCATCGTTTCCAAGTATTCGGCAGAAGCAAAGACCGGGCTTAGCGTTCCGCTTTTATCATCCCACGTATTTCCACCGCCCATAACGGCCAGCATATGGCTGAAAATATTCAGATTTTTATCTTCTGTGATGCCTGTCGTATCATTTTTTCCATTCTTGTCGGGATCATTTTGTGCAAACGCTTTAATTACATTGTACAGCTCGTCAACCGTTTTTGGCTCCTTTAAGCCCAAATTATCAAGCCAGTCCTTGCGGATAATAATTCCGTTGCGCGCCAGTACTCTTTCCCGCGGCAGCGAGTACATTTTCCCGTCGATTGCCGTATTCTTCAATGCCGTTGCGTTCAGCTTCGACAAGTTCGGATAATCCTTCAGAAGCGGCCCCAGCTCCCAGAACATTCCTGATTTGACCGAATTCACTACGACCGAGGCTTTCAAATCCGGTATAACCATCACCTTGGGAAGTGATCCGGACGCAATGGTCGCATTCAGCTTTTCTGGGTAGCCATTGTTGGGAACCCATGTAATATTTAATTTGGAATTCGTATATTCCTCGATTTTCTTAATAGCGGCATCACTGCGCGGCGGCTCCTTGGAGAAAAAAGCCATCATTAAAGAAATATCAACAGGTGCCTTCGCCTTAGCAGCTTCGCCTGCTCCAGTCCCTGCCGTTCCAGCAGGTTGCGTGCCTGTACCTTGGCTGCTGCATGCGGATGCGACAGCCGCAACCATTACGCAGGACATGATTGTAGCCATCCATTTTCCAGCCACTTTTCGTTTCATTGTAAATCCTCCCCTTGGTATGTTTTCATCATCTATAACCATCACCAGCAAGCTATAAGCCCGCGGATAAATGTCTATCCTTTTACAGAGCCCATCAATACGCCTTGTGCAAAATGCTTCTGCAAAAACGGATACACCAGCATAATCGGCAGCGTCGAGACCACGATAATTGCCATCTTGATAGTCTGCGACTGAGGTACGGCTTCACCGGCCATAGCGGAGGAATCCCCTACACCGGCTTGAGCCAAAATAACGATTTGTCGCATCCACACCTGGATCGGCCATTTCGTATGATCATTAATATACAGAACTGCGTTAAAAAAAGCATTCCAGTGCCCAACCGCATAAAACAGAGAAAATGTCGCGATAGCAGGCAAGGATAATGGAAGCACAATATTGAACAGGATTCTGATATCGGAGCAGCCATCTATTTTGGCCGCTTCTTCCAGGCCGTCCGGCAGCTGCTGAAAGAAATTTTTTATAATGATCAAAATAAATGCGCTTATAGCAGTCGGAAGTATTAACGACCATACCGAATCGAGCAGCCCCATCGATTTCACTACCAGGAAGGTAGGAATCATGCCGCCGCTGAAAAGCAGGGTAAACGTGACCAGCAGCAGCATCGTTCTTCTGCCCATCAGCTCCTTCCTCGCCAAAGGATAAGCCGTCAAGCAAGTCAGCAACAGATTAAGCAAAGTTCCAACGACTGTTATGAATATAGTTACAAGCATACTGCGAGCTACCGTGCCTGTTGAGAAAATGTAGATGTAGGCGTCCAAAGTGAACGTCTCCGGAAATAAAATGAACTTCTTCGTCAGCACCTCCTGGGAGGTGGCAAAGGAAACCGAAAGAATATAGAGAAACGGAATAATCGTGCATAAAGCAACCAGAAATAATGCCACGTAATTAGCATAATCAAATACTTTTGAACCCCAAGATTTGTAAAGCATCGCCTGTCTCCTCCCATCCTGATTAATAGACCCCTTCTTCTCCCATTTTCTTGGCAAGGAAATTAGCCCCGACTACCAGGATAAGCCCCACAATCGATTTAAAAAGCCCAACCGCCGTGCTGTAGCTGAATTGGCCGTCCTGTATGCCCACCGAATATACATAGGTATCGAACACTTCTCCGACTTCCCGGTTCATCGCGTTTAACATCAGAAATATTTGTTCAAACCCGGTATCCAGAAAATTTCCAAGTCTCAAAATTAACAAAATGACTATCGTGCTGCGGATCGAAGGCAGTGTGATGTTCCAAATCAAGCGCCAACGATTCGCTCCGTCAATCCGAGCCGCCTCATACAGCTGCTGATCAACCCCGGCCAATGCTGCAAGAAAAATAATCGTTCCCCAGCCGCTTTCCTTCCATATTACCTCAGCCGTGATCATCGTTCGGAACCATGACTCGCTCAGCAGGAAATTGACCTCGCTCCCGCCCAGCTTTCGAATTAGCTCATTAACGATCCCTTCGTCGGTAGCAAAAAATATATATACAATCCCGACCACAACGACCCATGAGACAAAATGCGGAATATAAATGAGCGTTTGAACAAAGCTTTTATAAATCATCAATCTTACTTCATGCAGCATTAAAGCGAGAATAATCGGCAGCGGGAAAAAGAATAAAATGTTGTAAGCTGCCAAAACGATAGTGTTCACGAATAGCTTGGTGAATACAGGATCCGTGAAAAATCGTTCAAAATAATGAAGACCGACCCACTTGCTTTCTACAAAGCCGAGAAACGGCTGATAATCCTTAAATGCGATCAATAGACCATACATTGGGATATATCGGAAAATAATAAAGTACAGCGCCCCGGGAAGCAGCATGATGTATAACCAATGATCTCGTATAAATCGCTTCCATACCCTATTGCTGCCCCTGCGTGTTCTGGACCGGGCCTGCAGCTCCTGAGCTACTGATGCAGATTTCACTCCTATCCCTCCTGTTCAGCTTGCGTGTGATGTTGTCATTTATCATAGCAAGACGTTAAAAGTTCAGTCTACGATCTTGGCGGCATTAAATCATGAATGCTCACAAACCCTTGATTCATAAGGGTTTGGTGCAGCGAATAATCATGAGCTAATGCGATGATAATCGCCAATTCGGTTCGGGATACCTTAAATATTCCGAATGAAGTATGCCTTCATTGGCATTAAAGCAACAAAAAAGGCTTTTCCATAAGCAGCAAATCTGCCTGGAAAAGCCTGTTTCGGATAAAGGTTATGCTGCGCCGGAATAACCTGCCGATGAAAGCTGGAATCTGCCGGTTACCTGCTTCTGTGTCTTATACTTCAGCTTGCCATAGTGCTTCAACGAAAGGAAGCTCCAATACGCGTCAGCTGCTTAGCGAATTGTCGCCTTGAACCAGCTGCTCCTTATTCCCTCTGTTTATAGGAAAAAATCTTCCGGCCATATAAAAGCCTATCGTTGAGATAGCTCCCATCACAGCCAATACCATGAAGGAATTTTGAAAGCCGAATTGTGCAGCATATAAACCTCCCAGCATCCCGCCGATAATTTTGCCCGCGCTTAGCTGGATGGCCGAATTCAGCATTTGTCCGGTTGCCTTCAATTCCTTCACTACATGGGTGTTTACGTACTCGGCCAGGCACATATAGAACAGAATAAAGGTTCCCCCATGCAAAACCCAGCTAAATAAATAAGTAAAAGGAGTCAAGGCGAATGCATATAAGCACCATCTTAATGTATGAATAACACCGGAGAATATCAAAATATTGCGTATGCCAAAACGATTATAAAAATTTTGAAATAACAGCATGAATGGAAATTGGCTAACCGATCCGACAGCGAGACCAATACCTATGACCTCCATGCTGATTCCTTGTTCCTTGCTGTAAATGGCTTGAAACGACCACAAAAACCCCATAGCAATAGATAAGGAGAGCGTGTAGATATAAATAACCGTCAATTGCTTATTTCGAAAAATTTCTACCAGCCTTACCTTGCTCTTCCCGCTCTGATGACCGGCCACTTGAGGAATTGCTAACGACAAGAGAAAACAGCCCAGCATAATAAGTGATGTGACCAAAAAAATCGTATTGATATGAGTGGCGAACAGCCACCCCGCCAGAATGGAGATGAACGCATAGCCCACAGAACCGAAGGTTCTTATCGTAGGAAAGCGAACCAATCCTTTTGACGACAACTCCAGCGTTATCGCATCACTCATCGGGTTAATCGCAACCTGGAACAAGCTGAACAGCGCCATCGCAAGCAATAACGGTACAAACATATTCCCCGCAGCCGGCACCAGCCACACCGTTATACAGGAGAGCAGCGTACAAATGATCAATATCCGGTTTTTCGACTTCGAGCGGTCTGCCGCCATCCCCCATAAAGGCTGTGAAAATATCCCTACAACTGCGCCGATTGAGGTAAGAATCCCTATCTGGGTATGCCCCACACCCGCTTCTGCGAAGTAGACTCCGATATACGAGGAAAATGAGCCTGTACTCATATAAATAAATGCGTAAAAAAGCGCAAGGACCACAACGTTCTTATTGTTCATCCTCAATCTTCCCCCCCCCTTTTGCTCTGAATTTTATGTATATTCGGCCTAGTTGAGCACATCCCTATTATTTCATTGGATGTCATAGATGACAAACAAAATTTGTGCTGAACCCCTGATCAGCCTAATCCGAACCCACACTATTCTCATTTGTAAATCATAAACTAGATTGTAACACTTAATAGAATGGGGGGATACTAATGTCAGTCCTATCAAACTATAAGAAATGCAAGATGCACCTAAATAAATATGTATCAATTACAACGAAACGCGGTACTTACCGAGGTCGAATTGTCAAAGTAGATAAGAAAAAAGTGTACCTGAAAGTTACATCATTCAGGGACGGTAAACAAGCGCACACTTCCTTCTTCCCTTTCATCCTTCCTCTTGTACTCTTCGATTTGCTTGTGATTGTACTGCTGGAAGGCAGACGTAGATGGTAACTATAGTATATCAAGCAACATTGTAAAAAGAGCATAGCAAAACCCCGAGCGACTGCTTTGAAGTCGCTCGGGGTTTTTTAAGAAATAAGGAAGTATAAGTTGGAACCGGAGGTTCACGGAAGAGCTTCGAATGGAAGCTTTTTAATAAAAAAGTTATCCGCATTCAGTTTAAATCGTTATTTCACATTAATAAATGGGGTGGCTCCACCTGTTACATTAGGTAACGCTCCATTCCATTTTTCAATGGCCTTTAACTGAGCTTCAATTTCTCTTAGCTTGATCAGCTCCGCGGTAACCTCTTGCTTCTGAAGTCTCAAAGCTTCTGCTTGAGCCTGAGCACGAGTAATTTCCTGCTCCTTCTCAATCTTGATCCGTTCCAGATCAAGCTTCGATTTAAGCGCTTGTTGTTCGGCAATTTGCTTCTGCTCAATAGCGCGATCGAATTCCTCCGAGAACTTAAATTCTGTAATATTAATCTCGTCGAGCACCATATTGTACAGTCCCAGCTTGGATGCCAATGCATCTTTTACCTTTGCGCTAACCTCTGAACGCTTGGCAATGAGATCCTCTGCCGTGTACTGGGCTGTAATTCCCTTTAAAGCCTCGCTGATTGCCGGGTCAACAACACGTGCTTTATACTCCATACCTACCGTCCGGTAAAGATTATTTACAGCAACACCGTCCAAATGGTAGTTCACAGCCAATGTTGTAGTTACGGTTTGCAAGTCGCGGCTGGCGGACACCTGACTCGATTCAGCTTTTTGCACTCGAATTTCTACCGGAATTACTTTTTGAATAAAAGGTATTCTAAAATGCAGTCCTTCTTCTAATACCTGAGGCTGTACCGCTCCCAATTGCAATACAATACCACGATGACCCGCTTCAACAATAGTATAGGATTGAAACCCCAAAAGAACAATAGCAACTACTACAATAAGACCTATAATGGATCTGGAAATGTTCTTTGGATTCGGATTCTGGACAACCGTTTCGCTACTCAACCTAACCACCCTCCCCAACGCTTTAATCATGCTACGTTCTTCTATACGTAACAATAACGATCACGTTTCGTTATATGGGCGGATACCGGAAAATCAAACAGTAGTGCTATTGTTAGAACTAGCCGTTCTAGTCCATGCAGAAAAGATAATAGAACTAGTCACCCTAGATTACATGCATTCATTTGAAATTAATTATCAATAATAATTCCGCTTAATTTGAGATTGACTTGGTTCGCAATTGTATCTCCCACCGGGCAGGTCTGTTCCAAAAACTGCACAAACTCTTCAACTGTATCTCTGGGGGCATCCGTTTTGATATGAAAGGTGTAACGAATATCCGAATAACCAGGACGGACATCCGATTTTTTAAAGAAGCCATCCAAGTCAAGATCGCCCTCTACCTCTACCCAAAAATCATCGAGACGAATATTATACTTTTTGGCATATACTCTTGCTACGATTGATTGGCATGCTCCCAACGCACCAAGCACGGCTTCCACAGGATTCATGCCCGTATCCGTTCCACCCAAGCTTTTTGGTTCATCAATCGTAAATTCGAAATTTCTGGAACGTACTTTCACAACTACACCGTCTTGTAAATGAGCTGTCGCTTTAAACGTTGTATTAGCCATATTAATACCTCCTTGGTTTATGTACATATCATGAGAAATTATACCATATAATTCCTATGAAGTTACTTTTATTTGTGTGAATTTATACTTTCATTATCTCTTAAAAAAATCACCATGCGGTGTTATATGTTCATACTTTCAATTAAAAAAGAGAGACTTTTTATAGTCTCCCTAGCTTTAATGAATAAGTCTACTTCTGTGCTTGCCGTAAGTCGTTTAACTTTCGATCGAGAATTTCACTCAATTGTATCAAAATCGGATCTCGTAAACTTCCGCTTTTCTCATACTCGTCTATCATGCATTTTTTCAAGGCATTAATCTCCGCCATAAGTAAAAATAAACGAACCCGTCGACGTTTCTGGTGTTTAGTTAATAGCATAACACATTCCTCCCTTGGATTTTCACGCAATCAAAATGGAGTTTCTTCTTTCGGTAACTGGCTGGCATCGTCTTTGTGACATTAGCCCCTGATAGTTTTGCGTCGCCATTTTTCAATGACTTTGCCTTTTCGTAAATTATGTGTTTGTACTGTAATTATATAACTTTTAGCACAACTTTTAATAGGCATAAATTACCAACTATTGAATATTTCGAAAAAATCTAATAGATTTCGTGTGAACAGGAAAACAACTATACTCGAAAATTATTATTCAACGTCGATTATTACCGAAGCACCGATCTCCCAGCGGAACATAGAAACATATTACATGAAGCGGTAGAGCAGCATATCTCCATGCTTCAGCAAATCGTCCCGAATCGAGAAGACGCTTCTTTTCTCCTTGTTATCATTCACGGCTTGCTGCTTCTGAGATATTTTGAGGGGGGAGAAATGTTGTTTGTATCGCACGCAAAACGTCGCCTTGTTACCTGATACCATCAACTGCTTGCTTTCGTTCGCCTGAATATAAGCCACCGCACTATTAGTTGAAGCATTCCAAATCGATATGTATGTTGTATTCGATGGCGCGACAATAGTTTTGTCAAACGTCATCGTCAGATCCGTGTCCACCTGTGGGTTATTTGTTATTGTTCTATGTCCACGAGAAAAAGCACTTGCCGATACAGCAAATAAGCTGACTCAGGTTATATCCCAACGCCAGCTTACCACCTCTTTTTTCAATGATGATGAGTTCGGAGCTTAATAGAAATACTTATTCTTCTTATTTGGACTTCATCTCTCCGCCTTCGGCGCGCCGTTCAAAGCGATGATCCCCAGATGCTTCTTCAATGTTGCCAAAAGCCCAGTGGATTGCCGTAACGTCGGACCATGAAGGAACCGTTACACCGTAGAGCGGCCCGCGCTGCAATAAACGGTTGATGATCGTGACTGCTTCCGCTCTCGTCAGCAAGCCTTCTAGCTTGAATGAGCCGTCCGGGTAGCCTTCCATCAACCCTGCCGCCATCACCCGGGCAATCGTTTGTTCACCCCAATGTCCTTGGGTGTCGGATGCCCGCGTCGCCGCGGTTTCGCGCAAATCTTTCCAGACGGAAACGATCGAAGCCATCTCTGCTCTTTTGATCGGCCGCTCTGGCTGGAATGTGCCATCCGGCATTCCTTTCATCAAACCTGTACGCTGAGCGTTGCTAATTTCTTTGTATCCCCAGTGTTCGGCCGAGACATCCGGATAGGACGACGATTCGCCTTGCGCGCCTTCATACACTCGGGAAAGGAGTGCCGCCATTTCCGCACGGCTAATCGATTGATCCGGCTTGAATGTCTCATCCGGGTAACCTAACACATATGCTTGATGCTGACCTGTGTTCTCAAGCTTCCGACTAAAGAGATTCATGCGCTGATCGCTCTCTTTCGTCTCATCACCCAGGTAGGCAACCGCCACAGCATCTCCTTTGCGGATCGGCTGCTCCAGGACGAGAATGATTTTCCCGTTTTCAATGATGACCTCGGCAATCGGAACTTTTTTGCCGTTGATCGTAACTTCAAAACGTCCCTTGTCGATCCCTTCATTGGAGCCGCCATGCTCTATGATGATCCGGTTTCCATCCCCTGTTGCCGTCGTCTCTTGGTTAGGCGACGAAGGCTGGCCGCCGCCCGGGGAGGTCGTGCCCGAACTGGACGATCCAGAGCCGGACCTTTGATTGAGTTGCACGAGCGTAAACGTACTGAACTTGTCGATTTCTATTACAATGCCGTACGGCAACCCGTTCAGGTACACGATCTTCCCCTCGACCAGCTTCTTTTCCCCGTCGCTGTGCTCGATAAAGACACGCAGCGTGTTCAGGAAAGAAGCCTGGTTAGCTAATGGAACGATACCATTGAATGGAATGAGCAGCTTGGTTCGGTAATTGAAATAATTCGTTTCGATCTTTTGTGGCGTGCCGACGATTGCGATGCGCCCGCTCCCGGCAGCTTGCTGAACCATCGTCTCCTGCGTGATTTGATTGGCGATGTCCTGGCGTTTTTGATCGTTGCGAACCGGTACTATTCGGAAATACAAGTCCATCGATTGCTGCTTCATCTGCTGCAGGATGGCATTCTCCAGCGTTAACACCGCCGTTTCGCTTTCCAACTGAATATCCATTCCATGATTAGCAAGGCTGGACACGCTGCCCCACGCAATTTGTACCGCAATTTCTTCAGGTATATCATTTGGGAGATGATCCATGACAATCCTCGAAACCTGTTCTCCGGTCATTCTGCTTTTATCAATGACCTGATCTGCCGTCGCTTCATCCATAATTGTCTTATCAATGCGCGTCTGATCGGACAGTACAATGCGGATGATGTTGAGCGGATTCGAAAATCCGCCATGCTCCCCGATCACATTTACAGTGCGCACATTTTCTGTTACTGACAATTTGCTGGTTGACTTGCTTTTTACAATTAATAAGAAGGGCCTTTTTGCAGATTTGTTATTTTTGGAAACGGTCGCCGTTACGACCACGCTGCGCTCCTCTTCTTGCCGCTTGACTTGCCCTTCCAGCTCATTGCCCTGGGGCTCTCCGATTGCAATGACATCCGGACGTGAGGACGTCCAAGAAACGCTTGTATCATGTTTACCTACAGACAGCAGGTAGAAATCGGAGGTAACGCTTTCCCACGTATCCCCGTTGCGGAAACCAATTTTTAAATTGTTCAAGGCATCTTCCAACTCGTATTCGACATTTTCGTTCCCGCCGGGTTTCAATACGAGAAACGAAGTGCGAAGCACCTCTTTCTCGTAACCGACGATCACGGTATATCGACCGAGCTGAGCATCGCTAGCCAATGTGAATCCCGTCTCATACTGCTGTGATTGAACCGGAACGGACCGGAAGAAATAAATACGGTCCGACGGATCGAAAACTTTAACGATCACTTCTGAAGTGATGGACGAGCCGCCAATTTTGACCTGTTCCCCTTGAAATTTATCTTTTATTGCAGATACGGTTACGATCGTCTGGCTGGCCTGAGCAGGCCATACCAGCGAGAGGAAAAGCAGAACCACGAGTCCCAGTTGAACGGCAATCCGCCTCATTTGTATTGGTTTCAATCTGATCTTGCCTCCACTTTATGCGGCTTATTTGCCGCCTGATGTAACGATTTCAATTTTCTCTTCCGATAAGCTGAGTCCGACGTCGCTGCGGACATATTCTGGCTGATTAACTATGACGATATAGACCCGATCGCCGGTTTGCGCACGTTGATCAAGTTTCATCTCAAACGGCTGTGGATTTTTTCCATCGATAGCGAACCCGGTTGTAAATACCGGCGTGTCCGCTCTCATTCCCTGGAACACCACATAGGCACGATTAATGGACGGAATGATCCCCGGTTTCGGTTTCACTGTGACGATCATCGTTTTATCTCTCCATACGGTTTCAACATCGTACAAAGTTTTATTCGGAATAATGACCTTCGTCGGCTCACTTTCCTTTTTGCCTGGCTCAGTGCCCGTTAATTTAATAACGTCGCCTTCCTTCAATCCAGCTACGGTGATCACAACTGGTCCTTTTCCAGGACCTGGATTTGTGCCGGTGCCGATGACGGTGCCGTCCTTGTCGTAAATTTTGACGATCGTTCCCGGCTCCACATCTTTCACTGTCACTTTTCCAGTGTCCGGATCGGCGGTAACGTTGTTCGGATCGATCGGTTTGCTTGTTTCCTGACCCTTGGTCACCGTCTTGCCCGTCATCGTACTTTCTTTCTTGCCCGGCTCGGTGTTCGTTAATTGGATCACGTCGCCTTCCTTCAATCCAGGTACAGTGATCACAACCGGTCCTTTGCCTGGTCCCGGGTTCGTGCCGGTGCCGATGACGGTGCCGTCCTTGTCGTAAATCTTGACGGTCGCTCCTGGCTCCACGTCTTTCACTGTCACTTCATCCTTGTCCGGATCGGCGGTGACGTTGACCGGATCGATCGGTTTGCTTGTTTCCTGGCCCTTGGTCACCGTCTTGCCCGTCTTCGTACTTTCTTTCTTGCCCGGCTCGGTGTTCGTTAATTGGATCACGTCGCCTTCCTTCAATCCAGGTACAGTGATCACAACCGGTCCTTTGCCTGGTCCCAGGTTCGTTCCGGTACCGATCACGTTGCCGTCCTTGTCGTAAATCTTGACGGTCGCTCCTGGCTCCACGTCTTTCACTGTCACTTCATCCTTATCCGGATCGGCGGTAACGTTGTTTGGATCGATCGGTTTGCTGGTTTCCTGGCCCTTGGTCACCGTCTTGCCCGTCTTCGTACTTTCTTTCTTGCCCGGCTCGGTGTTCGTTAATTGGATCACATCGCCTTCCTTCAATCCAGGTACAGTGATCACAACCGGTCCTTTGCCTGGTCCCGGGTTCGTTCCGGTACCGATCACGTTGCCGTCCTTGTCGTAAATCTTGACGGTCGCTCCTGGCTCCACGTCTTTCACTGTCTCTTCATCCTTGTCCGGATCGGCGGTGACGTTGACCTCTGGAGCCTACGAATTCCCAGCTATCGTTCGTCTTGTTGAATTTCGCGAGAGTGAATTTATGATCTTTCTCCATATCGTTAAACAATAAGTACGGGACTCCTTGGTCTACATAAAGGGAAATCCAAGTTTGTCCATCTACTTTCAAAGAATCTGTGTTTCCGATTTTAACCCAGTCGTTTTTTCATACTTCATCACCACGACCTTGTAGGTATACTTGTTGTTCCCTACAAATCTAATGTCCATAAAAGCCATGTAGGGAATGCCCTGGTCGATTTGAAAGTTTAACAGTTCTTCCGAACCGGGGAGCGGCGAAGACTGGCGAACGCCTACCTCTTCCCAATCCGTTTGTGGTGCTGCCCTACCGACTCCGGTTCCCGCCGGAAATAAGCCGGATAAAAACAGAACTGCCGCAAGGAAAAGCGAAATGATCTGCTTCATTCGTAATTTCATTGTCTTTTGTTTCCTCCTCAACCACACAGTTAGATGAGCACGACCGAACACCCTTGAATTCCAGCCTTTTGTGCCATTGATTTTCATACTATCAAACCGGCCTTACAAAATTCTCACAAAACTCCCTCAAAACCGACAATCTTCGATATTATTGAAAGAAAAACTAAAACAACCCTCCAATCCCGGCTTTCACCGCCGGTTTGAAGGGTTGTTGTTTAATTAAGATACGGCAACGGAAATATCATCATTTTTCTATAGGTCCATATGCTGTTGGCAGGAGAGATGCACCATGCTGCTTGCAAATGATCGGTGGAATTGCGCTAGCTGTGCTGTTTTGGAGTTTGCTTCGGGTGACGACAAATACGGTGCTTGGGTGATCGGGTTTACTATCATCTTGCATTTATTTTTCTCGGATTGCTCTAAATTCTTGCGTGTAATATAATCCTTTAAAAAGGGAAATCCCCAGCTTTTAGTTCAAGCTTATTAATATATTACGCTTATATATAAAGACTGCTCCTCAGTCGTTAGACTTTGGAACAGCCTCTTTACCGGCTACCTGAGTGAGGTAACCGGCTTCATGCTGCCTGCTATGTTATTATTTCAAGAAATCATCCAGTACGTTAGAAGGGAACATCGTTCTTTCATTTTCGATTTCCACTTTACCGGAAAGCTCTACCTTCTTACCGTTAATGATGGCCGAGGAATCGCCTATTTTAATAACAAGGGTTTTGCCGTTCTTTGAAATGGTTACGCTGCGGTCCACGTTGTTCCATTCTACTTTAGCGCCTTTAGCTTCAGCAACATCACGCAAAATCGATTTGCCTTTTTTGCCTTCGTCTGCTTGATTGTTGTCACTGGACTTCGTCAAGCTTGCTAAGGAAGGAAGACCGCTGATATAACCTACGGAACCTGCACGCTTGTTATCCCATTCTTTTTTGATCATCTCTTCTACTTGAGCTTTCAAAGGTTCCGGAAGAAGCATTTCATCACCCGGGTGCTGCAGATTACTCATGATGTAGCTGAATCCGTTCAAATCATCTACTGCTTGTAAGCCTGTAGCTTCAGCGCCGGCCGGCAACGAAAGGATCCGGGACAATTTTTTAGTGTCGACATTGTAAGCCCACAGGTAGTTGTTAGTGTGCATACCGCTGTCTTCACCGATGAACAATGTTCTCAAAGCTTCGGAATAGGAAAGATTGTCAGGGTTCGCTACTTTATCAACAACCGCTGTATTACCTTTGTCATCTGCTTTAGCCAGGTCTTCACCGACAACCAGTCCCTTCATGTTAGCCGGAACGTATTCACTTCCGATTGCTTTGTTAGCGGAGTCCATTTGGCTTCCTTTTAGGTCCATTTCATAGGTTACTCCGGCTTTAATTTTCTTAACTGAGATATGATCAGCCGGATCTTCGTTTTTTGCATCCTTTTCCATCGCTTTTTCCACATAGGACATAGCTACATACACTTTTTTGTCCTTTTGGTTGATCGATACACCTTCCATTTTGTTAAATTCAGCAGTTGCACCGACAATTGCGCCATAACGGCGGGACTCCAGGAACGCTGCAGCCTTTTCCATACCCGGCTTGACTTTCAGCCACTCGATTTTGCCGCTTGGATAAGCTTTAATTTTTGTGAATCCGTCTGAATCTTTATCCGCAGTTTCAAAAATATCGCTGAATTTCACATTCTGGTCAACATAAGCCTTGATTTCGCTGTCCGATGCGTGTCCAAGACTGATCCATTGCAGATTAGCGGAACCGCCGTTGGCATCGCTTGTTTGAACCCATTTTGCGGCGTACAGAGTACCTGTGGAAAGATCTTCCGCTTTGTCCGCTACATACATGAAGAGCATCGTATTACCACCGTCGTCTCCGAAGATTACAGTTTTGCGGTCTGGAGCTACCCGGCCCAGCTCATGGGAAAATCTGCCCATGCTGTAATGCTTCACAACGGATGTGCTGTTGTCTGCATTTACCGTTACTTCAGGAATGTAACCGTAAGCGTAAGGATTGCCTACTTTTTTGTCATCTTGGTAGTAGCTCTTAGTAAACGCGCCTGTAAAGGTTTGAGTAGGATCTTTTTCATAAGCGCGGGCATCAGGCTCATACTCTTCACTGCTTAGGAATGTATTCCAAGGAGTTAGCGATCCATTACATGGAATCCACAAACCGCCTACTTGGGAGAAGTCAACCTTTTTCAGATCGGTTACCTTCAGGTCTCCGGTATTCTTATCTTGGTCGATGGTGCTTAAGCTGATGGAAGCAGGAACAAGACCGTAAGCGGATTTACCCGCGTTATTATTCGTAATGTATTCATAGTGTGTTAAAAGAGAAAGAGGATTTCCGCCAAGTGAAGTCGGTTTCGCACCCTTTACACTCATTAACGCGTTGGAATCCGGTGAATCGGATACAAACGGGACCGGCTTATCCGGAACGCTGGTGTCCATGATCGGCTTTCCGTTAATATCTATAACTTGGCCAGTTTGCATCCCGCCAACAACATCGGTAGACTTGAATAAAGTTTTATAAGTCAAAGGATAAGATTTTACGGATCCGTCTTCAAATGTTACTTTCAAGGAGGCGGTAGTATAGAGTTTTGCCATATCCTCCGGACTGCTGGGAGCAGCCATTCCTTCGAATTCAACGGATTTAACCTTTGTAGATTCCGCTGCATGAGCGGCACCTGGGAACATTGAAGGCGCCAATAAAGCCAAGCCCAATACGGGAGCTAACCATTTTGAAGCTTTTTTCCTTTTCATAAGACCAATACCCTCCAAAATTTCGTTTTTTTATGATATATCTCTTAAACTATATATCTCATTTGTTAAATGATTTTAAAATCTAATCGCATAGTTTGTTTATTTTTTGAAAATATTATATTAATGTTTCGTAAATGAAGGAGAAATTTTCTATAAACAGACAGCGTGTTTACATTATAAACCGCCAACAACCGGTGCCGCACATCAGCTCGTAATCGTGGATAAGCAAAGCCATCTGGATTTTAGCGAGGTTCAGTGTTGTTAATTGCTAATTAAATAACAAGAGCCATATTCACTGAAAATTCAATTCCATTCGATAGAATAACTTTCCAATCGTAATCAAGAATTCTTTTGGGGTCCGGTAAAATCTTTGATAAGGTCAAGGTAAATGAATGTACCCTTCTTTGAATTGCATTCCAGATGAATACCGGTCTTCCATTTCATCAAACTTTGGGTCTCTATATAATGCCAATTTGATCTTATGCAAGTTTATATAACTGACAAAGATGCCGGCGTAAATTAACCAATTATTTGTCTCTACACGCCCTATAATCTACCGTTGCGCAGAATGATAACTGCAAAGAATACCATTTTTCCTAAGTACCTTTGAACAAAAAAAAATTTTTCGGGCTTGAGTATGACGAGCCTTAAAAAAATGGAGGCTTGTCTTGAGTTATGGTTACTCTGCCTTCACCATTGGGTACTAAACCTCTATAGACAGCAACATGCTGCCCACAAAAATAGAGAGTACTAGACACTTTGTCTAGACTCCCTAACCGATCCGAGTATTTCTACTTATTTCACAGTAAGCTGATCAATCAAACTATTGATTTCAGGATTCAATTCCATTGCTCTCAACAAGACTACTAAAGCTTCCTAACGAGTTGACTTGGCGTTTGGATCGAATGTCACGTCATCTTTACAACTTGCAAAGGAAATATATCGTTCCAATTTTGATAGAATTTCATATGATATGATGTGGATCATTCTCCAAGTAATTCCACATCCCATAGTTCTCCTTCTGAATAGACGGTTGCATTTATTGCGCCGTCTATTGTTATTAGGGCTAAGGAAAATTTTCCTGATCATAACAACAAAAAAGCCCTCAATCCCAAGGAAAGAGGGCTTATAATATTCCCAATGATTGGGATTTTGTAGGATAATTTTCCTGATCTATACTTCAATCTTTCTATCAATCCTGCCATCCAGCACAGTATTTAAAAAAGCCAACTCTGCAGCCGTCAATGTCTTGTCTACGATCTTCTGCATCCTTTATAACCTAGACAACAAGGCCGCTCCGGAGGTAAAAAGGAGTAGTTGATGGTAAAGACTTGCCGGTCGATTTAGGGTAAGAAATAACGAGAAAGGCCCTGATGCGGTTCCTTCGCAAACAGGACCTTTTTCGGAGTCAATGGGTACAAAATCAGACAATTCTACCAATGGCGCCATTGACAAGAGACGGTTCGTTTGTATCCGTACTTTCGTTCGTATGAAATGTTGGGCTAAAGAAGGTATCTCCCGGCGAAAATGAGGCCGAACCCGCATTTACCTTGGCACTGCTGGATAAGATGATAAAAGCAGTATCTCCATTATTGACATTGGAACTGGGACCAACGCTATTGATTTTAAAACTCCCGATAAATGAAGGCAATCGGTGCAACTCCTTCCAAATAGCATTAGTCATTTATATGTAGATTATTGCCCAAGTGTGACCCAATAAAATGACTTGCTTCCTTGGCAGACAGGAGGCGTCCCTAAAAGTGTCTGCTAACCATTTGTTAAAGTTTTTTAGCCAATCCGTTTGCAGTAAAACTCTTGACAGCCGGAGACAACGGCCCCGGTAATAAGCGAATCAACCGTCACAAACCTATTAAGATCGAAGAAAAATTCACACCAAAGAAGCTTAAGGAATATTTAGAAGAGGAACTCATTAAATTTAAAATTGAAGTCGAATCGGGCGAGTACATGACACCGGGGAAATGACCTTTCAAGCATTTGTTGACGAATGGAGGAAACGCTACGCTGAAGACGAACTAAGCCAACAACTTTAAAGGGTTATACTCAAGAGTTAAACAGACGTATCATTCCTCTTTTTGGACACAAACAGCTAACAGAGATTAAAACTAAACACCTTGTGGACCTGTTCAGTGATCTCAAGAAACCAGGCAGCCGCAAAGATGGTAAGGGGGATACACTTTCTTCAAGTTCAACTGGTGCTGCTCTTTCTGATTCGGCTCACGCTTCTCGAATTTAATGATTTTGGAATAAGGCCGAAGTCCGAGCTCCGCCATATCTTCAAAAAAGCCGTTTAGCTTATTCAGGTTACGCTCGAGCTTTGCCCACGACACAAAGGCGCCCCTACCGTGAATTCGGTATATGAGCCCATCGTTAACGAGCTACGTCACCGCTCTCCTCGCCGTCATCCGGGAAACCCCGTATGCCTTCAGAATTTCATCCTCCGAGGGAATCTTGTCGTTGACCGTATATTCTCCGCTTCTAATTCGTTCGCATATGATTTGGGCAATTTGCAGATAGATCGGAATCGGATTGTTTTTGTTATCAAATGCATTCACTCTCCTAGTGAGCTGTCCAGACTGATATTAAATTGCGTGATACGATACTCACTAAAATACGGGTCGTCTATACATCATATTATAGAATATTTGGTAATTAATGTAATTTTATATCAAGGTGGCAATAATTTTACGCGCAAAAAATTTCTCTTGTGAAACGGATCCATTCCCTCGCAGCAAATGAAAGATAGCCCTCTTTCCTCCAGATCATGGCGATCCGCCACGGAATAATAGGGACAGTTTGCGGAATCACGCACACCAACCCAGGGGACAACGCATTGCAAATGCGCTGCGGCAACAAGGAAATGCCAAGCCTTTCAGTGACCATGCCGCTGACGAAATCCCACTGGGAGCTCTCATAGATAATGTTCGGACGAAAGCCGCAGCGTATGCACTCCGACATCACCCGCTCATGTAAGGCAAAGTCCTTACGGAACAATATAAACGGCTCCTGAGCGCACTCAGTAAGCGCCACGGTCTCCCTCCCGGCTAGTCGATGCCCAGGATGTACGATTAATTGCAGCTTCTCGTCCACAAATGCGTAGCAATCGAACAATTCTTCGTTTGTCGGCAACAGTACGGCCGCTACGTCGAGATTGCCGCACTCCACCTCAGACTCCAGCTTCTTGGATCCTTCTTCCACGATGTGAACCGACAATCCCGGGTATAGTTCATGAAATTTTCTTATCACGGACGGGAAGAAGCTCGATCCGATCATGGGAGGCAGTCCGATTCGAACGTGGCCTTTCTTGTAATTCTTAATTCCGCTCAATTCTAACGACAAGTTCTGGAATGACAATGCGATGCCTTGGGCTTGCTCATAAATAACGCGGCCGGCATCCGTAAGCTCAATTATCTTCCCTTTTCGGACAAAAAGCTCGACGCCAAGCTTTTCTTCCAAATTCTTGATCGTCTTGCTTATCGTCGGCTGAGTAATGTGCAGAGTCGCAGCAGCCTTCGTGAAGCTGCCGCAGCGGACAATTTCGATAACGCACTGCAATTGATGAATGTCCATATCGGAGCTCCTTACATAGCAAAATGGAATGAATTGCATTCAATATATTCATTTTACCTATGGATGAGAGTATTGTATATTTTTTTCATAACATTCTTTTGGAGGTGATTTCCAATGCAAGGGTTTAATGAATTTCGACTGCCACCCGTTATTCTGTATGGTCGCGACTCTCTAACGAAACTCGGCGAACAAGCATCGTCGCTCGGCAGCAAGACGCTCCTTGTCAGTGATCGCATTATGGAGAAGATCGGGAACGTCGCCAAATGTCAAGAGCAATTAGAACAGTGCGGCGTATCCGTCGTTTGCTACCTCGACGTCAACACAGAGCCAACTGATGTTTATGTCGCAGAGGCGACTCAACTCCTACTGGAGCATAATTGCGATTCCATCGTTGCGATCGGTGGCGGCAGTTGCATTGATGCAGCTAAAGCCGTGTCTGTCGTTGCAAGTAATGGCGGTTACATAGGAGATTATTCGGGTGGCCAAAAGTCCATTATGATAGCGCCGATCCCACTGATCGCAATTCCTACGACTGCGGGTACCGGATCAGAGATGACCAGCGTGACTGTCATCACGAACCCGGAAACGAATATCAAATTGATGATTAAGCATCCTACCTTCATACCAGCCGTCGCGATTGTGGACCCGCTCATGACGCTGTCCACGCCTCCCCCGGTAACAGCAGCCACAGGGGTCGACGCGCTCTGTCACGCGATCGAAGCCTACATTTCCAAGAAGGCACAGCCATTAACGGATAAGCTCGCTCTAAGCGCAATAGAACGGATCGCTGGTAATATCCGCACAGCCTTTACGAACGGAAGCGATATCGACGCTAGGGAGCAAATGGCACTGGCATCGATGGAGGCGGGAGCGGCATTCACCAATGCGTCGGTCACCCTCGTTCACGCCATGTCGCGTCCAATCGGGGCCATGTTCCACGTCCCGCATGGGATATCCAACGCGATGCTGCTTCCGGCTGTGCTTGAATTCACCTGTAAAAGCGCAATCACCCGCATGGCGACGATCGGACGCCTCCTTCGTCCGGATCTATCAACGTCTACGGACGAGTTGTTGGCAACCACGTGTATTAAAGAAATCAAGCAATTATGCAAGCAGCTGGAAATTCCGAATATGAAAACGTACGGTATCGGGCAAGCCCAACTCGATCAAGTCGTCGACAAGATGGCGACGGATGCGATCACAAGCGGCAGCCCGGGCAATAACCCGAAGGTTCCGACGCATGAAGAAATCGTTGCGCTTTACTACCGCTGCTATGAATATGATTTCAGTAAATAGAAGGGAGCTTTAAAACATGTCAGTTAAGAACGAAGTGTCAGTGTTACGCAATTTTATTGGGGGGCAATGGGTCGCCTCCGCCTCAGCACGCACAGAGATGGTGCCGAATCCGGCTACCGGCGAACCGCTGGCCTACGTCCCGATCTCCAGCCGGGCCGAGTTGAACGACGCGGTTGCCTCAGCCAGCCGTGCATTCGCGAGCTGGAGCAAAACGCCCGTGCCAAGAAGGGCGAGAATCATGTTCCGCTATCAACAGTTGCTAGTAGAGCACCAAGAGGATTTGGCCCGCATCATCACCTTGGAGAACGGCAAAAATTACGATGAAGCTTACGGCGAAGCGCAACGCGGTATCGAATGTGTTGAGTTCGCAGCAGGCGCGCCAACCCTGATGATGGGGACGCATCTGCCGGATATCGCGACAGGCATCGAATCGGGCATGTACCGCTATCCGATCGGTGTGGTCGGAGGCATTACGCCATTCAACTTTCCAATGATGGTTCCTTGCTGGATGTTTCCGTTAGCCATCGCGTGTGGCAATACGTTTGTGCTCAAACCGTCTGAGCGCACCCCGCTGCTGGCGAACCGGCTGGCTGAGCTGCTCGCCGAGGCTGGTCTGCCGAACGGAGTCTTCAACATCGTGCACGGCGCGCACGACGTTGTCAACGGCATCCTGGAACATGAAGACGTGAAAGCCGTATCCTTCGTCGGTTCCCAGCCTGTAGCGGATTATGTATACAAAACTGCTGCGGCAAACGGAAAACGCGTGCAAGCACTGGCCGGCGCCAAAAATCATACGATCGTCATGCCGGACGCCAATCTCGACCTGGCGGTCCAGAACATTATCGGCGCCGCATTCGGGTCTGCCGGGGAACGCTGTATGGCATGTTCCGTCGTCGTCGCCGTCGGAGATGTCGCCGATCGACTGACGGAACGGCTCGTTGAGGCGGCCAACCAAATCACTATTGGAAACGGTCTTGTGGAAGGCAATTTCCTTGGGCCTGTCATCCGGGATTCCCACAAGGAGCGCACGTTTGGTTATATCGACCTAGGCGAACAGGAAGGCGCGAAGCTCCTTCGTGACGGGCGAACAGATGCGGCTGCTTGCGGGCCAGGTTACTTCATCGGGCCTACGATTTTCGATCATGTAAAGCCGGGGATGCGTATTTGGCAAGAGGAAATCTTTGCCCCTATTCTTTCCATTGTACGTGCTCGTGACTTGAGCGAAGCAATCGGGATCGCCAACCGATCCGAATTCGCCAACGGAGCGTGCCTGTTTACCGATAGCGCAAGTTCCATCCGTCAATACCGTGAGGAGATCGATGCCGGCATGCTTGGGGTCAACATGGGGGTTCCCGCCCCAATGGCTTTTTTCCCCTTCTCGGGCTACAAGAAATCGTTCTACGGCGACTTGCATGCAAACGGGCGCGATGGGGTCGAGTTCTACACCCGTAAAAAAATGCTCACCGCTCGTTACTAATCAACTGGAGAAGGCTGCCGAACCATTTCGGTCGGCAGCCTTAATCCCATAAATTCTCCTGTAAAGCATAAAAGAAAGTTGCAGTTGTTTCATGCTGCAACTTTTGCAATATTTCGATAGGCAGTTGGTTTACATCTTGGGATATTCGTTCGAAGTAAAAAAACAGCATTGTTTCATCAACATCCAGTTGCTTCGCGATAACGGGAGCCAAAATCGCCTCCATGCATTGATCGGCATAGTACGGCGCGTGACCGTTCTTCGCAAGGTGGGCGTA
Organism: Paenibacillus sp. GCM10027630; assembly: GCF_042676305.1. Taxonomy (NCBI): domain Bacteria; kingdom Bacillati; phylum Bacillota; class Bacilli; order Caryophanales; family Paenibacillaceae; genus Paenibacillus; species Paenibacillus sp. GCM10027630. Next base: position 140,496 of record NZ_JBHTGY010000011.1, read on the forward strand.
CAGCGAGGTGCCTATTAAATCCAACTGATCGATATCGGGCAGCAGAGATGCTGAAACAACGGCCATCTGAATCCCAACAGGCAGGGACTGAATCAATTTGATCCAGTCCCTTTTGCAATATGATTTAGGTACGATGTATGCCATAAATGGGCTTACTTTTTTAATTACTCACATATTATGAAACGTTCACCCAACTACCGTTTTGTGCTGACTTCTCCACAGACTCCAATACAATTTGATTATTCACACCATCTTCAAAGTTCGGTGATGGACTGTAACCTTTGGAGATTCCGTCCATAAGTTCTTTCGCCAAGTTAATAAAAGTGTGCTCGTATCCGATGATATGTCCTGAAGGCCAATATCCTGCAGCGTAGGGGTGGCAGCTTTCCGTGCAATTTATTGTTCGAAAACCTTGCATCCCTAATGGATCATCTGTTAAATAAAGTTGAAGTTGATTCATGTTTTCGAAGTCCCACCGGATAGACCCTTTATCACCGTTGATTTCAAAACGGTTTGCGTTGCGATTACCGCCGGCTACTCGTGTGGCCTCAAAGGTCCCGATGGCTCCATTTCGGAAACGGGCTAAGAAAACGGAGGCATCATCCACATCTACTTCTTTCATCATTCCATCATTGGAACAGCGCATTTTGGTGAAAGTCTCCATCATTCCCACAACAGACTGGAATTCTCCGACAAGAAAACGGGCGAGATCGATAATATGAGCAGCAAGATCACCATGTGTTCCGGATCCTGATAATTGTTTATTTAATCTCCACACATAAGGAGAATACGGATCAACCAACCAATCCTGCAAGTATACTGCCCGTATATGATTAATTTTACCGATTCGTCCTTGATCAATAAGTTGTTTAGCCCACTGCACGGCAGGTGCAAAGCGATAGTTATGGCAGATCATGTGAACGACTCCCGCTTTTTTCACTGCTTGGAGCATACTTTTAGCTTCTTTCACACTCATCGCCAACGGTTTTTCACATATGAGATGCTTTCCCGCCTCTGCTGCCGCAATGGCAATCTCTGCATGGGAGATGTTTGGAGTGCATATATCAATGATATCAATATCGTCTCTTTCCAAAAGTTGGCGCCAATCAGTCTCATAAGATTGCCAACCCATTTTTTCAGCTGCCTTTTTTAAGCCATCCTCATCCCTTCCGGCAATCGCTCGAAGTTCTGGTACAACACCCGTTTCGAAAAAAAACGGCAAATCCCGATAAGCATGGCTGTGTGCTTTTCCCATAAATTTGTAACCAATTAAGCCGATTCCCACTTTTGTTTTATTCCTCATTGCTATCCCCCCACGGGTTATCTAATACGTATTCGATTCCTCAATTCCATCCTTCGGATCGGTCAAGGGGAAATATTCCAGTCCTATATAACCGTTGAAGCCCACTTTTCTAATGGCGTTAAATATAGCTTTATAATTAATTTCACCGTTGCCCAATTCATGTCTGCCCGGATGACCCGCCGCATGAAAATGCCCGATCTTGTCAATGTTTCGAATAATCGTATTAATGAGGTTTCCTTCGGTAATTTGCTGATGATATATATCAAATAGGACTTTAACATGGTTACTTCCGACTTCATCGACAATTTCAAACGCCTCATCGGAACGGTACAAAAAGTACCCTTTATGATCCACATTAATATTCAAGGGTTCCACCAGTAAAGTCATGCCCGATTGTTCAAGAAAAGGTACGCATGCCTTTAACCCGTCTATAAGATTTTCACGTTGCTGATTCCTGGGTAAATCCGTCAACTCATTGCCTACTTGTGTTATCAACCGTTTGCAATCCAGTCTTTTGGCTACCACAATAGACTCCTGTAAACCGGATAGGTACTCTTCCTTTTTGCTGGAATCCACCAAGCTGATGAATTTAGTACAAAAAGTAACGACTTCTAAATGAAGATCTTGTTTCAATTGTACTAACCGATCGATATCCTTGTTCCACCAAGCCCAAAATTCAAAAGAGTCAATTCCAAGGCTTTTAACCGTTTGCAAACTTTTATCCAAATCATATCCTCTCAATACTGCGTCAATACAAACAGATATTTTCATTGGGCCCTCCCCATACTCTCATCCTAATATATTTGTATGAAAATCAATTTTATTAATAACCCTAGTTGCTTTAATAAGTTAAGGCAACCTGAATGACTGCTTTTGGATTCTCATCCACCATTTGAAAAGCATGAGAGATATTATCATAGGAAACTTTATGAGTTAATAGGTTGTCCAACCTCAACCGACTAAGTAACTCTAAACAACTTTCCAGTCGTCGGTCTCTGTTCCACATATGAGATATTGCAGGGTCCATTGCTCCTGTTTGTGAGCTTCGTATATTCACCCGGTTATGGTGAAATTCCTCGGATAAATCCAAGTTTGTGCTTGCTCCTTGATACCAACCCAGCGCTGTGACAGTCGTATCTGGAGCGGCAATACGAATAGCTTCATTTAAGGCTTTCTGATTTCCGGTTACTTCAATAACCAGATCTGCCCCTTTGTTTTTCGTTAATTTGCGTACCTCATAAGCTATGTCTTTGCAGGTCATAGGATTAAAGACATAATCCGCTCCATTTTCTAAAGCAGTTTGCAAACGAAGATCAAACATATCGATACCTATGACTTGGAAAGCCCCCGACATTTTGGCCATTTGTACGATTGTCTGCCCTAATACACCTAATCCGGATACAACTACCGTATCTCCTAATTTAATCGGTGAATCGAGAATGCCGTTATATGCTGTCATAAGATTAGTTAAGAAGATACCATGCTCGGGGTGGATGGAATCAGGTAGCTTTATAACATCACTTGCCGGTTTAACTACAATGGACTGGTGCGGCCCGGTCGAATAAACAATGTCTCCAAGTTTGATATCGTTCACTTCTTTACCTGCTTCTACTACTTTTCCTACATTGGAGTATCCCATATACCAAACTCCCGGGTCACAGCTGCGAACCGGATATTTCCATGTATCATTTTGAGCTGATTGAATAAATAGACGGGTCTGGCGGTCAAGTTTTTTATGAAAAAACGGTGCCACTCCCCGATAAACATTCATTTCTGTGCCGTGACTTATCCCGGATATGATACTTTTGATTTTCACTTCATTAGATTGAATAGATGGATCTTCTACCTCCTCTATGACCAATGTTTTCGGAGACAAATATTTAGCAATTTTCATTAGTAGGTACCTCCAGGTTTATATTTTATAATTAAGCCCCGAATACTATGGAACTACTACTCGGGGCAGCAATCCATACGTTTATTTGGTTAAAATTTTGTTGATTTCCACCACGGCATTTTCGATTTCGTCTTTAACAGATTTCCCCGCCATTATAGCGGTTGCCATCTTTGGAAGAGGACCATTTGGAAATGCGTCAATTTGACTCCATTGCGCAACCGGTTTATCACCCGGAACTACCCTCTCGGTCTGTTTAACGAAAACGCTCAACCATGGGTCGTTCTTAAAGTATGGATCGTTCATAACTTCCTTGTTGGAATTTAGTAAAGAGAACCGTTTTGATGCTTCAAGCTGGATCTCATTGGACATGAAGAATTTAACCCACTCTTTTGCCGCCTCAACATCTTTTGTTGTTTTCATTATAGATATTGGGGCAGCGAAACTTATGCTTGATGGGCCTTCTCCCGTTTTACTCGGCATTACCGCAGCCTTATATTTATCTTTCATTTGTGGTGCAAGTTTTTCTTGGGTAGCTCTAAAATCTGCAGCTGCTCCGATCATCATGGAAGATTTGCCTGACAAGAATTCATTGTTCGGGTCAAAGCTTGGGTCTATAATCCCTTTTGGCGCAATATTATGCTTATGCACAATGTCTTGCATAAACTGTAGCGATTCCGCGCCTTCGGGAGTATTAAATGCAGTTTTGGTCAAATCATCACTTAAAACCTTTCCGCCGGCTTGCGTTAAAATTGCGAACCAAGTCTGATCAAAACGTGCTTGGGAATTTCTGAATATCAAGCCTGAACGAGTAATGTTCCCGTTAGCATCTGTTTTTGTCAATTTTTTCCCATATTCAATTAATTCATTCCAATTTTTCGGTGGCTCGGTTAATCCTGCTTCTTTGAAATGCTCCGTATTGTAAAGCAAAACTCGAGTATCCATACGCCAAGGGATGCCGTAAAAATCATTGCCGACTTTCGCTTCGGATAAAGTGGAAGTAATATATTTGTCCACACCGATTTCTTTGACCAAATCATTAATTTGCATCGGCCCCATCTTATCGCCGCCGATTTTCTGGAAAGACTGAAGAAAGAATAGGTCTGCAACATCCGGCGCATCACCACCGGTACTGGCTAAAGTATATTTGCTCAGCGCTTGAGACCAGTCTAGAGTTTCATACTTAACATTAATACCCGTTTTTTCTTTAAATTTTGCAGTAACATCCTTCATAAAATCATTCGAAATACTGGGGGTGCTTCCATACCGCTGAAGCCAAACCGTAATTTCTCTGTTTTTGTTTTCTTTTTTCTCAACAGTTTGGGTCTCCTTGTTTTGGCCGGAATTTTTCGCAGTGTCCCCCCCGGTATTGGTTACGTTGGTTCCGCTACAAGCAACAAGGGATACCTGCATCATCAGTGCCAGCATAAACAAGCTGATTGCTTTCAAGTTCATTTTCATTTTAGAACCCTCTCCATTCATTGAATTTGAAAACAGACTTTAAAATTCCTTACAATATTGTCTGCAACCACCACCTTTAAGCAATATGAAATGAGCTTCATTTCATGCGTAACATGCTGATTGTATCGGATCGAGATCGATTAACCTTTTATTGCGCCATCAGACATTCCACTGATCAAATATTTTTGTAAAAAACCGAAAATAAGTAAAATCGGTAAAGTGGTAATCACAGAAGCGGCCATAAAAAGGGAAACCGATGGAGTAACGCCGAATTGCCCGATGAAGTCATGAATTCCCACTGATAACGGTTTGTATTTGGTATCCGACAGAACAATGCTTGCCCACATATATTCATTCCAAGCCAATATAAAGGAAAAGATAGCGGTTGCAACGATCCCGGGAATTGAAATCGGCAATGCGATCACGAAAAGTATCTTCATTCTCGAGCAGCCGTCAATCATGGCACTTTCTTCAATTTCAACGGGTAAAGTTGACGTGAAATAATTTTTTAACATCAGTGTACAAAACGGTATTGCCCAAATACTATAGGCTAGCGTAATGCCTATGGTCGTATTATTCAATTTCAAGCTTTGCATGATGAAATAAAACGGAATGATACTCATAACCCACGGAATTAATTGTGATGATAAGATTAACACAATGCTTGCATTTCTGATTTTGAAACGAAACCTGCTCAAGCTGTAACCCGCAAAGCAAGCAAGCAGAACGCAAACGATAGTGGTTGATAGGGAATAAATGATTGAATTTTTCAAATATTCGAATAGTGGCATGATCTGAAATACTTCAGTATAGTTCTTAAATTCAAAGTAGCTTGGCCACCAAGCAGGCGGAATTTGTAAAATCTGTTCAGCCGGTTTCACGGAAGTCACAAACATCCAATAAAAAGGAAAAAGAGCAAATATTGCAATGCTGTTCAAAATAACATAATGTACGACATATTCCCATTTCGATGTTTTATTCAAAACAACTCCTCCTCCCCGTTATTATTCTTTGAACTCATTCTGTACTCTCTTTTTGATATAAAAAATTGAAGGGACAAGCACTACCAAGAACATCAGCACACTAATTGTTGAGGCTATGCTGTATTTAAAATTGATAAACGCTTCTTGAAACACTTTCACCGCCAATACGTTCGTCATATCCAGCGGACCTCCTTGAGTCAATAAATAACTGGAATTAAAATTATTAAATTGCCAAATGAATTCTAACAATAGTGTGATTTCTAAGACCGGTAAAATAAGTGGAAGCGTTATCTTGTAGAATTGCCCAATTTTACCCAAACCTTCTACAGTAGCAGCTTCATAGTAATCCTTCGATACGCTCTGCATTGCCGCTAAGAACATAACCATCATAAAAGGAAACATATGCCAAACATTGACGACAACCAGGAATAGCATAGGAATGTTGAACGGCCCAAATCCCCATTCTGTGTTCCCTAAGAAGGAGAATGGCGTATCCCGGAGTCCTAGACCCATAAGTAAACCGTTTAGTGGACTAAAATTTTCGCTGTATAAAACCTTCCACACAGCCCCCATTACAACAGGAGGGGTGACCCATGGAATCAAAAGTAAAGTCCGGTATAAACCTCTTCCCCAGTAGGGTTTGTTTAATAACTGCGCCGAATAAAGAGCCACAATAGTTGCTAAGATTAGAGAAGCCACACTAAAAAAAATGGTATTGTATATGATTTTCAATAAGCCAGGGTCTTTTATAATATTAATATAATTATCCAATCCGATGAACGGCTGTTCCGGCTTCAGTAGTTCTACACGATAGAAAGACATCAGTATCGTTCTGATACTCGGATACAAGATCACAACTGTGATAAGTAATAAAACCGGAAGAACTAAAATATAGCTTATGTTACGATCAACGAAGGATGAAAACGTTCTACTCTGATGCTTACGCTTTAGTGGTTGCGACTGTTTTTTAACAAATTCATGTTCCATCTGACTCCACCTCTTGGTTTGTATTATGTTTCACAGATTCCCTCTCCACGTAGGAAGCATGCAAAGTCAACGTTTTTACACTTGTAGTTTTACTTTTCATTCTTTCTAAGATTAAATTGATTGCAGCTTCACCCATTTCTTTAAGGGGCAAACCGACAGAAGAAATCGGGGGAGATAAAATATCCGCATAACTGTTATCGTAACCGATGATCGAAATGTCATCAGGAACTCGGATTCGATGTTTATATAACGCTTGAAGAACGCCAATGGCCAGAACATCACTCGCTACAAAAATGCCGGAAGGCAGGAAGTCACTCAAGATCATCTCTTCCATTAAATGAAAACCATATTGGGGACTATAACTCTCACAAAATTTAATAAATTTATTATCCGTGGTAATCTTCTCTTCCATAAGAGCTCTCTGAAAGCCATTGTATCTCTCACTCTCTACGACATTCACAGAAGTATCCACACCAATATATCCAATATTTTTATGATTCAATCGAAGCAGGTGTTTCGTCGCGACATAGGATGCTTCGACGTAGTCGATTAGGACCTTATCAACACCCATCACATCTAAAGGCCTTTCCACCATTACGGTTGGTATACCCATATCAACAACTCTTTGTATATTCTCCTTACTACTTGCACTGGTAAAAATAATTCCATCCACTTTCCTTGCAACCATTTCTTCAATTTGCTTTAATTCTCGTTTTGGATCATTGTAAGTAAATAATCGTAGTATTTGATAATCACATTCATCCGCATATTCGTCTATCGATTGGCACAATCCGGCCCAGAATGGATTTGGATAAGCTCTCGGCAATATGTGTCCAATCATTCCTGTCTTTTGGCTTTTTAGACCCTGCGCTACTTTATTGGGCACATAATTCAATTCGGACAGAGTTTTTTCGATTAATTCTCTTTTTTCCTTTGACACATAACCGCTGTTATGGATTACCCTAGACACCATTGCAGGGGAAACATTAATGTACTTCGCAATATCTGTAATCGTTGTTGCCAATTTCTATTCACTCCTATCTGTTATTTGGAACTTTTTTCATCAAGTAAATGTGGTGACGTTTTCACAAAAAAATCAAAGCACTTTCTCTACGAAAAATTACTTTTTTATCAGATTTTTTGCTATACACAAAATCGTAGCGTTTTCATTTCAGAAAAACAATAAATTAAATACTTTGGGATGGTAAATCAGATGAGGGAGAACCTCTCATTGTAATTCATAACTCGAAAATGTGGTGACGTTTTCACATTTTTCAAAAAAATATTCCTTTGTTATTTCTTCTTACTTTTTCATACACAGATTATAATAATTATTTTATGATCTTGTCAATACTTTTTATAATGAACATGGTAAGAAAGTAGAACAGTTAAAATTACGTTAGTTGGTCTAACAATTCATTCACCCCAGTCCCCTCTATACAATCCCAATCTCCAGATTTTGATCTTTCGCTGAAGCCCGACCGTAACCCATGTCCATATATGTCCCACCCCAATGTTGTCAGGTTAGGGACGTTTCATGGAAGGAGTGTAGTCTGCAAACGATGGAGTGACCGGTCAATGTATCCTTTTGAGTTCAAAAGCACATCGCTTCGATTGTTAAGAAAATAATGGAGAGGTACTTCATACAAAGTCAACGGGGACAGACCACAGCCATAGCAGCACAAAGAACCTGCTTATTTTACAGGAGGGGAACGTGCATTTAGATGAGTGGTTGGGAGGTTTCGCTACAAGCAGCGGCGTTTCGACTTGCTGTATTTGTTCGCTTTGTTCTTTTTCTCGCGGTTAAAACTGCGCCCTTGAATAACCGGAACGATATTTCGCTCCAATTCTGCGATCAGTCGTTGGAACATCGCATCTTTTTTCTCGTTATCACCTTCTAGAAGAATTTCGATTAAACGGTTTTTCATTTTGCCAACATTCTGCTAACCTGACAACATTGGGAGGGACGGGGGAGCCTTACTCTGCTGATCGACAGGACCGAACATCAGCGGTATCCGGAACAGGGCCGATGCTGATTTTATCCATTCGGAGCAGGAACTGGGACGGCTAAAGGTGATCGACGCAACCAATGCGGCGGCTTCTCCTTCGGCCTTTGTCCCTTAATCATCGATGCTTCGTCATGAAGATACTTCTGCCGGGCTTCGTACGTCGACGAGCCACCTTCTGCCAATTTATTGGAGCGGCCTCGGACTCTTTATTTCTTGTCCTCAAGTAGCTTACTGAACAACCCGTGGTTGTCCAGAAGCTACTTCAATATCTGGAACGAAACGATTGTTCCTTCGTTCAAACTGCTCTCAATACGCAGCCCTTGTCCGTAAAGCTGCTTCAGACGCTGGTCGGTATTGATCAGCCCGATCCCCTTCTGCTCCTTCGCGGAACCGCGAACCAGGATGTGCCGGATGGTCGTTTCGTCCATTCCCACGCCATCATCCTCGATATAAACCTCCGCTCTATCCTCATATTCGGCAATCCGGATTTGGATGGTGCCTCCGCGCGTTCGTTTCAAAATCCCGTGCCGGGCCGCGTTCTCAACCAGTGGCTGAATGGATAGAGGTGGTACAAGTATCTCCAAGGATGCCTTTACGTCCCACTGCACCTGAAGACGTTCCTCAAACCGTTCCTTCTCAATCGACAAATAGGCTTGGACCAGCTCCAACTCGCTACTCAATAATACGAGCTTGTCCGAATTCTTGAAATCGAAGCTGGCGTGCAAATATAAGCTGAATGCATCAGCAAGCTTGTGCATACGGTGCGTATCGATTTCGCTGAGCGCGACGATGGAGTTGAGTGTGTTGAAGAAAAAATGCGGCTTGATTTGCGCTTGCAGCCACGCTGCCTCCATGTACATTCGATCGCGAACAGCTAGCGTCAGATCGGTAAGTGCTCGAATTCTCGATTTTAGCTCCAGCGTGTTCGTTGGCTTAATAATGTAGTCGTTGGCTCCCGCGAGGAAGCCGGAATAAATATCCTCCGGCTGACTGCGCGCTGTAAGCAGCAGCACGGGGAGCTCAGCTAGCGAATAGCGCTGCCGGACTCGCTGGGTCAGCTCGTAGCCGGACATGCCGGGCATCATGACGTCGATGATCATAATGTCCCACTTGACCGTATCCAACAGCGCAATAGCTTCGTTTCCGCTTATTGCTGTGCCGATAATATATGGCTCGGAAGCCAGCGCATGAGTCAACACCCGCAAGTTGACCGGATCGTCGTCCACAGCCAATATACGAATTTTTTCTATGGCCGGAGACGGTAGCTCGCTGACTGCCGGCAATTCGGTAATATCGGCCGCCTCGGAGGCCGCGGCAGCTGTTTCTACTGCGTGCGCGGGCAATGGTACAGCATCCGGCGAAGGGTCATCCCTCTTCGTCGTGTCTGCCGTCATCGCAAGCGGCAGCGTAAAGATGAAGGTCGATCCGTGATTGAGAACGGATTCGGCATAAATGGTACCTCCCTGCAGTTCGACAAGCTGCTTGCAGACGCTCAGTCCAAGCCCGATGCCGCCGCCTAACGAAGTTTCGCTCGAATCGGCTTGCTCGTAGGGGAGAAAGATTCTTTGCAGCGTCGCTTTATCAATCCCGACACCCGTATCAGAGACGGTTATATGCGCATAACCATTCTGTACAGTGGCGTGGAGTTCGATGCGGCCTCGCGTCGTAAATTTGACTGCGTTATGCAGAAGGTTGAATAAAATTTGTGTCAGCCGATTCTCGTCCGCCTGCACCAGGGGGAACGACTCCGGGATTTCGTTGACGATTCGGATCGGCTTGCCCTCCGACATGAAGCCCAGCATGTCGATGACGCCGGAAGCTACCGCCTGTACGCGGATGGGAGCAGGCTGAATGTGAATGGCATTCTCCTTGAGCCGGTTGATGTCGAGCAGATCGTTAAGCAGAAACGACATACCGCGGCCGACTGAAATAAGCAAACGCAAGCTTTCCTGATGTCTGCCCACTTTCCGAGCGGCTTCATCGTCGAGCACCGCTTGGGCAATGTTAAGCATGCCGTGAAGCGGGTTGCGAAGCTCATGGGACGTATGGGCAAGAAAATCATCCTTACGCTTGTCAGCCTTCTGCAGCTTCTCGGTGAGGAGCCTCAATGCTGTCATGGAGTTGAAATGGCGTTTGAACCAATATGAGACTATAGCCAGCACGGCGAATATGAGGTCAAACGGATAATAGCCGATTTCGGGAAAGTAAAATGTGTTAACGATGCCCCATATCGCGTTGATGGTAATCGTTATTCCTCCGATCAGCAGGAACATCGCATCTCGGTTGCCTTGTTTGGCTGAGCGAAACGTCAAGGTTGGAACGGCCACAATCGTGAACAGGTATAAAGGAATGTTGAAATAACCCAATTTCAACAGCGGTTGCAAAGGCAGAAACAAGACAATGCCGGCATAAAGTGAGCAGATATAATTGAACCAGCGGTAACGGCTGGATGATGTGCGTTCCACCGTAAGCAGCATTGCATTTTTGAACAAAAAATAGATGATGCCAAGATAGGATAGATGGAACAGACGGCTTATCCAATCATAGTTTATCGGCAGCCAGATTTGCAGCAGCCGCTCATCATCGATAAGAATCGAGATAATGGTGCTGACGATCAGCAGAAAGAAGCTTAATAGTCCAGGAATCCGACCGCCAATGAACAGGAGCAGGCAAGCATAGAAGGCGTGTATCAAAAGGACGGCGCAAACGAGTAGCTGCATGCTTCGAGAGTACCATATGTTCTTTTCAATCGCATGTTGAGTGCCGATCAGGACGGGAGAAGTGAGGCCTCCTTTGAAATAGTCGTAATAATTGGCAACTTGGATGACAACTTCTATGGTTTCTCCCTCGGGATAGAAATTGGCATAATAAGGCACTTTGCGCGCTGTGAAAGAATCGATGTCCTTCCCCGGAGTTCCGGAATAGGCCAGCAATTGTCCATTGATATACAGCTCGGAAGCGGTGGGAATGGACGGCATCCGAATGCCGAGCAGTTGCTTCTCGTTTGCGTGAATGTGAATGAGAAGCCGGTAAGAGCCGTAGCCGATCGGCGAATGCCCTGCCGGATTTAACGTCTGTCCCCAGTTGCTTGGCACGTGAATATAATCGGGCTTTGGCGGCATTGGAAGCTTTCTATAATCATTCATATAGAATGCATGCGTGTAAAACTCCCACTCCCCATTCAAAGGAAGCGCCTGGTTCGACGAATCGTCCCATGCGGTGAGATCGATGGTACCTTGAAGGGCATTGGGATGGAATGGTGGAAATATCCAGGCGACCCAGATGAGACGGATACTAGTTATAATCAGCAGATATATGCCGAGAATGAGTAAGATTCGCTTTGTTTTCATAAAGGTTACGTTCGACAATTGCGGCGCTTTCTCCTCCTTTCCAATTCGCAATCGGCGCACTGCCGAACTTGGCGCGCGCGTCGCGGTTACTTTATACTCCTTTGTCGTACTCGGCCGATACGAGCGGCCGGCGCTCCCCAAAAGGAGTGAATCAAAAAAGCAGCTCTCGTGCAGAAATCTGCGCAATACATAGTGGCATGAGAATGGGGGAAATATTGGGACTTCGATTTTGTGACGTTGATTTAACCAATAAGAAGATTAATATGCGAAATATTTTAAATTTTAAAAACCAATTACAAGCTGGCACCAAAACAAACGCTGGAAATCGTTCGATATCCATTTCTGATTTTGTAGTGAAGCAACTTGAGATTAGAAGGCAAAACATGCTAAAGGAAAAAGCCGCGACAGGTGATGATTACGATGATAAAGATTTTGTTGTACTCACACCTTACACCCAATATGAACAAGGATGCAGCCAATGCAATGGAAAAGCTACTCGACCTCGATGATGATCAAACAGAACCCGAATCCGAATATTAAATAATTCCACTTACTCAGAATTGTCGTTTACACAAGTTTCCTTCCAATATCCTTCCAATGTCCCCAAAACGTCCCCTAATTATAGCACCTAAGCCCCGTAAACCCTTGCTCATAAGGGTTATTTACCGTCCAAACAAAAAAAGAGACCCGCCAACGGGGCGGGTCTTCAAGAGTTTATATTAAAAAGGGGGTCTTGGTTATTATAATACTCCCTAAACATGTTAAAACGATAACAGTAATATTTCAGTTGTGTAACAAATTTGAAAGCGCTATCCTCAACACGTACAGATCCCGTGCGCCCTTTTGGGAGGCATGACGGTCTGTTCTCTAACTTGCTCATTTCATTGATAATAGTTCTCTTTTTATTGATAACAATTATCGAATAATTGAGAAAACCTATCATATTCTTGATAAACCTTATCAAACCACTGATAAATCGTCTCAAATGGCTGAAAATCGCTATCAATTAAAGTATTTGCCAAAATTAAGACCTTGACGTATAATAATCCGAAGCAAAGACAATTTCATATGGAGGTGATTTATATGTACGATTATCATCATTTACATCATGCCAAAGAACAAACCAAATCCAAAAAAACTTTATGGATTACTTTATTTTTAACCTTATTTTTCACGATTGTTGAAATTATCGGAGGCTTAATCTCTAATTCCTTAGCCCTTCTATCCGACTCCGCTCATATGATATCCGATGTCCTAGCTCTTGGACTTAGCATGGTAGCTATTTATTTAGCGACAAGGCAGCCTAATGCCCGTTTTACGTTCGGTTACTTACGATTTGAGATCGTAGCGTCCTTCTTGAATGGATTGGCCCTTGCCATCATATCCATCGGAATCTTCGTCGAAGGTATTCGCCGATTTTTCAATCCTGAACCTATTGACTTCCAGCTAATGCTGATCATTGCTTCTATCGGGTTTATTGTTAATCTGGTACTCACGCTTGTGCTCAGCCGCAGCATGAAGGAAGAAGAAAACTTGAATGTGCAGAGCGCTTTATGGCATTTCATTGGTGACTTACTAAGCTCCGCTGGTGTTATACTATCCGCTATTCTTATCTACTTTACTGGCCTGCTGTGGTTCGATCCGTTGATCAGTATGATTATCGGCGGCATTATCTTTGTCGGAGGCTGGAAGATCACTAAAGAGTCCTACCTCATATTAATGGAGTCTGTCCCCTCCCGTTATGATCTCGATGAAGTCCGTCATGCAATAGCTGAGGTGGAGGGGGTCGAGGATGTTCACGAGATGCATCTCTGGGCCATTTCCTCGAACCATTTCTCACTAACCGCTCACGTGTTCATCAATGAAAATATTCAACCGTTCTGCATCATACTCGCTATTAATGAAACCTTGAAGGAGAAGTACGGGATCGAACATTCCACTATCCAGATGGAGCACGCTACGATTCATCCTCACGGTGAATACGGCAAAGAATTTCTTCGCCATAAAGAAGAAGAGCTTTCTAATCATCACTAACATGAGTATGCTAAAAACCTCCAAAGCCCTATATCAGAAGGGGTTGGAGGTTTTCCTTTAGGGGCTGGAGGTTTTTCCTTTAGAGCTTAAGCCCATTATTTTCTCTCGTACCAATAGCCTTGAATTCCTTTTTCCAATCGGACTAAAGCTTCCAAATAGTAATAATCGCCCCAAATTACGTAGTCATCAGGGGATACGCCGCCGCGGACTGAATAAGATCCACGGTCTAACAGCCCTTCTGCATCAGGTTGTCCAACTGTCGAATAGCCTTTTACGAGGCCCTGCAAAGAACGCTGCAAACCATCATGCAACAACTCACGGTCTGGATCACCTGCTTCCAGATGAGTCAACAGCTCGATAATCCCTGCTGCTGTAATGGCTGAAGCTGAGCTATCCCGTTTGGTCTCGGAATTGATAGCAACATTGAAATCCCAATACACAACATCATCATCAGGCAAACGTTCCAGAAAATACTTAGCCAATCTTTTGGACGTTTCCAGGTACAAAGGATTTTTCGTATAACGATAGGATAACGCAAAACCGTAAATCCCCCATGCTTGCCCACGAGTCCATGTGGAACCATCGGAGTAGCCTTGATGCGTGCCGCCGCGAATAGCCTCACCCGTCTCTTGATCAAAGTAGAAGGTGTGATAGGAAGAATCATCTCCCCGCACCAAGAAGCGCCGAGACTTGTCTGCATGAGCAACAGCAACCTCTTTATACTCTTCCTTGCCTGTTTGCTCATAAGCCCAGTACAGCAGCGGCAGATTCATTAAGCAGTCTATAATAATGCGGCCCCCGTTTTCTGGATCGCCTTCAGGGCCCCATGCTTGAATATATCCACCCTTAGCTCTCCAACGCGACATCAGTACATCGGCTGCTTGCAAGGTCAGCTGTCTGGCTTCTTCGTCGCCCTCAATAATCCATAGTGCTTTAGAAGATAAAGAATATAAGAAGCCAATATCATGATGATCCAGCTTTGTATTCGTTTCTAAGCGATTGCGGAAGCTTTCCACTGTTTTGCTGGCGGCTGCTTTGAATGCTTCGTCTCCGCTGTACTCATAGCACAGCCACAGGATACCCGACCAAAAACCGTCAGTCCACTCATTATTGTCGTTAAGCAGGTACTTTCCATTCTCACTTACATGAGGGAATTGATCACCGAACCGCTCGATGTTTTCCCTTGTTTTTTGTAAAGCATGCTCAATAGCCTGTTTCCACATGTACATATTCGCTCCTTCAATGTTAGATATATAATTAAAATGAACCGGAATACAGCCCATTTCAAGACGAATCAAATAACTCACTTATTGAGACGTGGACATCCTTGCGATTAGAGTGAGCGGGATTTTTAACTCATGCTCATCGGGCTTTGGCTGCAAACTTCCGGATTCAACATCAATATCGCCAGCATCGATTGGTTCACCTAACTGACGCAGCATTAAATCGATCATTAACCGGGCTTGCTGATTGTAGGGAATGTTCAAAGTGGTCAGCTGCGGATAACAACTACTGGACACGCTATCATTGTTAATGCCTGCAATTTTGTAATCCTTCGGGACGTAGTATCCTTGTTCCATCACAGCTGACATAAATCGCAATGCAACCAAGTCGTCAAAAGCCAAAATGCCAATGGGGCCCAATCCCCCACTTATTTCTTGAGTCATGCTAACAATGCTTTGAACATCATGCAGCCCTAATTCGATGACTTCGGAAATAACTGGAGCAGCTAACTCTATCAAGCCTTTTTTAAAGCCGATTACTCTCTGCTCATTGACAGCATGAGCTCTCCCCGAGCTAAGGTAGAACAAGCTGCGGCAGCCCTGATCATACAAATGTTTAACCATCTCCACACAGCCACCGGCAAAATCAAGATTAACGGCACCAACCGCAATATCCTGAGGCCAATTCCAGCCGTTAAACAAAACTAACGGCGTCCCCTCACCGACAATCTTTCGAGTAGTATCAGGAGACATAGCCAACCCATGGCAAAACAACCCGTCAACCCTGCGCTGCAGCAAAGCATCCAGATGCCTTTTCTCCACCTCGGAATCAAAGCCTCCCGCAGAAAATACGGATAAGTGATACCCCTGCTGATGCGCTGTACGTTCCATTTCCTCCGCAAGCCGTCCATAATACCCGATAAAACCAGGGACAATTAACCCAAGCTCATTCGACTTCCGGCGGCTTAAATTAGCAGCCACTGCATTGCGGCGGTAACCAAGCTCTTCTGCAGCTTTCTCCACTTTACGGATCGTTTCATCTGCCATCGGAACGTTACGCCGGTTCAGCACATTCGAAACAGTAGCGATTGAGACAGCCGCTGCTTCTGCAATATCAACGATAGTAACCGTGCGTTTTTTATTCATGGATCGTATCCTTTTATCATAGTTTAAACGTTTCAATTGAAACGTTTAAACTAATTATATGCTTCCTGGATTACGCGGTCAATACAGATTTTCACAGCCCTAATTTTTTATCGTTACAGCATACAAAAAAAGCCCCAAATGGACTTCTAAAGTCCATTCGAGGCTCAAGGCTGCAATTACATACCTAACCACGTTTTGAATAAATGCTTCGTAGTATCTCTGTTCATTGCTGCAATCGAAGTCGTTAACGGAATGCCTTTTGGACAAGAGCGTACACAGTTCTGCGAGTTACCGCAGCCCTCAATACCGCCGTCCTCCATCAATGCTTCCAGACGTTCTTCTGCGTTCATTTCACCTGTTGGATGAGCGTTGAACAAGCGAACCTGGGAAATAGCAGCTGGTCCGATAAACGAAGTTTTATCATTTACGTTCGGACAAGACTCCAGACATACGCCGCAAGTCATGCACTTGGACAGCTCATAAGCCCATTGACGTTTGGATTCTGCCATACGAGGACCCGGACCTAGATCGTAAGTTCCATCGATAGGAATCCATGCTTTAACCCGTTTCAATGCGTTGAACATCCGCTCACGATCTATTACAAGGTCACGAACAACAGGGAACGTACTCATTGGCGCAATGCGGACAGGCTGCTCCAGCTTATCGATAAGCGCCGAACAGGCTTGACGCGGTTTGCCGTTGATAACCATCGAGCATGCTCCGCATACTTCCTCAAGACAGTTCGATTCCCAGCACACAGGTGTAGTTTTGCCTCCCTGTACATTCACTGGATTCCGCTGCACTTCCATTAATGCGCTGATTACATTCATGTTCGGACGATACGGAACTTCAAATTCCTCTGTATAAGGCTTGCTTTCAGGCGATTCTTGGCGGGTAACGATAAACTTGACCTTTTTGCCTGCAGTAGTCGTTTCGGCCATGATTAGCTTCCTCCCTTCTTCTTGTCTGTCGAATAGTCGCGTTTACGCGGTTTAATCAACGATACATCGACTTCTTCCCACTCGATAGTCGGGCCTTCAGCGCCCCACTTGGCTTTGGTTGTTTTCAGGAAGTTGTCATCATCACGCTCAGGGAATTCAGGCTTGTAATGCGCGCCGCGGCTTTCGTTACGCTGTAGAGCTCCTAATGTCATCGCATGGGAAAGCTCCAGCATGTTCCATAGCTGACGAGTGAACGCCACGCCCTGGTTATTCCAACGAGCCGTATCGGTCATGCTGATGTTCCGGTAGCGCTGCTTCAGCTCATTGATTTTATCCAATGTATCCTGCAGCTTGTTGTTGTAGCGAACCACCGTCATATTGTTGGTCATCCACTCGCCAAGCTCTTTGTGAAGCACATAAGCGTTCTCGGTGCCATCCATTTTCAAGAGGCCCTCATATTTGTCCGTTTGCTTCTTCTTCTCACGGTCATATACGGAAGAAGAGATATCTTCAGTATGCTTGCTCAAGCCTTTGATATATTCAATGGCTTTAGGACCTGTCACCATACCGCCGTAAATAGCCGACAACAATGAGTTCGCACCCAAACGGTTAGCTCCGTGGTATTGATATTCACACTCTCCACAGGCGAACAGACCCGGGATATTCGTCATTTGATTAAAGTCTACCCACATACCGCCCATCGAATAGTGAACCGCAGGGAAGATTTTCATTGGAATTTTACGCGGATCATCACCCATGAACTTCTCATAGATTTCGATGATACCACCCAGCTTAACATCCAATTCCTTCGGATCCTTATGGGAAAGGTCAAGGTATACCATGTTCTCGCCATTGATACCCAGCTTCTCGTCAACACAGACTGCAAAAATTTCACGAGTCGCGATATCACGAGGCACAAGGTTTCCGTAAGCCGGATATTTCTCTTCAAGGAAGTACCAAGGCTTACCGTCTTTATAAGTCCAGATACGACCGCCTTCACCACGAGCTGATTCCGACATCAGGCGAAGCTTGTCATCCCCGGGAATAGCTGTCGGGTGAATCTGGATAAACTCACCATTAGCGTAGTAAACTCCCTGCTGATAAACAGCACTTGCTGCCGTACCTGTGTTGATTACCGAGTTCGTTGTTTTACCGAAGATAATACCAGGGCCGCCTGTCGCCAGAATAACAGCGTCCGCTGCGAACGTGTGCACTTCCATCGTACGCAGATCCTGAGCAGACACACCGCGGCATACGCCGTCGTCATCCAGCACAGCACCCATAAATTCATAATGCTCATACTTCGTTACAAGACCAGCGGTCTCCCAACGACGTACTTGCTCATCCAATGCATATAGCAGCTGCTGACCTGTAGTAGCGCCGGCAAAAGCAGTACGGTGATATTGAGTTCCACCAAAACGGCGGAAATCGAGCAAGCCTTCCGGTGTACGGTTGAACATAACGCCCATCCGGTCCATCAAGTGGATAATACCCGGCGCCGCATCGCACATTGCTTTTACCAACGGCTGGTTAGCGAGAAAATCGCCGCCATACACGGTATCGTCAAAATGCTCCCATGTGGAGTCACCTTCACCTTTTGTATTAACAGCTCCGTTAATTCCACCTTGGGCACAAACGGAGTGGGATCGTTTTACAGGAACCAAGGAAAACAGGTTGACGTGAACCCCGGCTTCTGCGGCTTTGATGACTGCCATTAAACCTGCCAGGCCTCCACCAACCACGATTACTTTTGAATTAGCCATTGTTGTTCACTCCTCCTTATCCTTGAGCCATCTTAGGCACGGTTTGGAACTGCGGATCTACGAAAGCAGACAAAGACATAATAAACATAACTGACATCAATATAAACACACCAATCCATACAAATGTGGACACGCGCTGCGCTCTCGGGCCGACAGTGATCCCCCAGCTAACCAGGAAAGACCACATTCCATTGCTAAAATGGAACACAGCCGACACGATGCCTATACAGTATAGAACAAAATTAACCGGATTCGATGCAATTGCATGCATTTGTGTACCAATTGCGTCCTGAGCTACGTTGCCCAATGTAATCTGAAAACGTGTTTCAAAGAAATGCCAGGCCACGAACAAGAACGTGATAACACCTGTCACACGCTGCAGAAAAAACATTTGGTTACGGAAATACCCATAATTCGACACATTGTTACGCGCTGTGTAAGCAACGTATAGGCCATAAACAGCATGATAAAGAAGCGGCAGCCAGATTCCGAAGATCTCAAGCGCCAGCATCAGAGGCAGATCGTGAAGCCAGTGCACATTTTCCAAAAATGCAACATGTCCGCCTTTGTAAGCCTTGTAGTTAGTAAGCAGGTGCTCGATCAAAAAGAAGCCGACCGGGATCACACCAAGCAATGAATGCAGCTTACGAGAAAAATACGAGTTACGAAACATTGGATTCCTTTCCCTCCTTAAATAATAAATACTTCGTTTAATAAAGCCGGGTCACACGTTAATAAACCATGTTTCATTGTACTCCCACAGGAAACAAGCGTCAATAAAATCGCTATGCCTATTTTCCATGGATCGACATTTTTTTATGCAGAGTCATGTGAAAAATGTGAACGATGCGTGACATATACATACTACTCTTTTATCGCTTATAATGGAAGTGCTGATTGTTTATAATCCGTTATTCATTTTGGACATAAGCAATGATAAATATCACAGTATCATCATCACCTTTTTGAAAGAAGGTTAACCATTGACAGAAAATATGGATATCTTCGCCATCGTAGTTGAAATGGAAAGCTTGAATAAAGCCTCGCAATCGTTGAACATATCTCAACCGGCGCTTTCCCGCAAAATCATGCGCTTGGAGGAGGAGCTCGGAGTAGAGCTGTTCCGTCGTAAAGGCAAGCGGCTGGAACTTACACGGGCAGGAAGAGTCTGCTATGAGCATGCACTGGAGCAGCGGCATCTGGAGCGTAAGCTCCAGCGTTCATTAGAAGAGTTCAAATCAGCGGTCAAACCGTCCAGCATTATCATCGGGGCGAGCCTAACGACTCTGCAATCTACGCTTCCCGATCTTATCACCATCTATACGAAGGATTACCCGAATACCGACATCAAAGCTATTACAGGAAAAACACACGAAATTGTTCCCATGGTAAAGGACCGGAAAGTCGATATTGGCTTGGTTGCCTCCAAGATAGAGCATCCCGGCCTACAGTGCATTCCACTGTTTGACGACCATCTCTGTCTCGTTCTGCCCATCGGCCATCCGTTCGTAAGCAAAGCATCCATAGAAATCAGCGATCTCCATGAGCTGCCGATGATCCTCTTCTCCAGAGGCACCTGGTACCGCGTTCTTATGGATGAGCTGTTTCACCGCTACGCGGTGCACCCCGATGTCAAGATGGAGATTGATTCGTTCGAAGCTATCATTCGCCTTGTATCGACCTGCAAAACGGCTACGCTTTTGCCGGAGTCGTATTTGCGACGCCATTTAATAGAAGAAAACGAGCTGATCATCCGATTTATACCAGCGCTTGAGCAAACAACAAGAACGACCTCTCTGTTATTTACAGAAGAGGCCGCCCATCATCCGTCAGCGCAGCAATTTATTGAAAAGGCCAAGGATTATTTCAATAAACACGGTTAAGTCTTCTTAATCAAAACACTACTATTAATGGTTCATACTTTCGCCTGTTTCCTCGATACCCAGCTTTCTCGCCACATACGCTGTAGTCCCCGCCTGAAGGAGAATCGTCAGCAGCACAGCCAGAAAGGTCACGGAAGCGATCACATCGGCATATTTAATGCCGAGTCCAGCGATCATACCCGACAGCGCAGCCGGAATGACTCCCGTCTCACGGACCCAGAACATGAACACAATCTCATTCCGGGTCCATCCGGCCTTGCGGTCAGGAAGCGTACAGGCCAATACGGTTAACGGGCGTGCCACCAGCATAAATACGGCGATTACTGCAAGGCTTGGCCACAAATTAGCCACAATGAGCTGGAAGTTCACTTGACTGCCCAGCAATATAAATATAAGCATCCGCATAATCACCGTTATATTCTCTGTAAAATGGCCCATTTCATGACGCTTATCATTTAAATCCAGCTTGAATAAGTCCACATTGCCCCAGATTAAGCCTGCGGTAAATGTAGCCATGAAACCACTGACATGAAGCAAGTCGCCCAGCCAATAAGCTCCAATCGCTGTTACCACCAAAGCTATAGTTGCATAATCACGCAGCAAGCCGAGCTTGAGATGCCCCGTAATATAGGCAAATACGAAGCCAACTGCTGCACCCACCACGATCCCGCCTACGGCTGTTTTCAAGAAGTCAAACACGCCCGATGCTAGCGATACCGCCTGGCCGCCCATAATTACCGCAATAACCGTGAAAGTCAGGATGGAGGCAGTTGCATCATTGAACGCAGATTCGCTTTCAACGGTTTCCCTCACCTTGGTACGGATTTTCACCTGCTTGAATACTGGAATTAATGTTGCAGGATCTGTTGAAGCAATTATAGCCCCCAGCAAAACGGCATACATCATAGGTAATCCGAGGAACCAATGAGCCGCAAAAGCTACCACAGCACAAGTAATAAGCACACCAGGAACTGAGAGCAGCGAGACGGTTAACCACACCTTCTTTAACCCCGACAATCGAATGTTCCGTCCCCCGTCAAACAGGATCAATGCTGATCCTAACGTCAATATGAATTGATTGGTAAACGAGCTGCTAGTTTCAGTTACCAAGTGAAGCCCTTGACCTACAATCATGCCGGCTACTAGAAAAAGAGCAACATCCGGAAGCTTAAGCCAACCTGACAGTCTGCCAAACAACATGCCCATCCCAAGAATAAAAATTAATAAGAACAATACATGGTGAATCATCTCATTAACGTCAGTCTGCATCGGTCCACTCCATCCGCTTCCTTACAAAAGTTACAAGTTTCCTTTTATAATAGCTAATTAGCGTCTAACTTCGTTCTCAAACAATTCGATCTGTTGATTGGTTCCGATGATAACCATAATATCCTGATCGTCCAAGGTGTCTGAGGCCGTTGGGGCTATAATAACGCTATTCTTCTTATTAATAGCTACAACACTGCAGCCGTATTTGGCTCTCGTATCCAGTTCTCTTAGCGAATGTCCGCATAATCGTTTGGGCACTGTCAGCTCAGCGATTGTATAATCCTTCGAAAGCTCAATATAATCGAGCAAGTTCGGAGATACCAGCTGATGAGCAACGCGTATACCCATATCCCTCTCCGGATAGATTACTCTGTCCACGCCTATCTTTTGCAATACTTTGCCGTGAAGCTCAGACAGCGCCTTGGCAACTACCTGCTTCACACCGATATCCTTAAGAAGGATAGCCGTTAGTATACTCGATTGGATATCATCACCGATTGCAACGATGGCACAGTCGATATTGCGAATCCCCAGAGACCTAAGTACCTCTTCGTCCGTCGAATCAGCCACCACAACATGTGTCAGCTTCTCGCTCATTTCGTCGACCGCTTCCTCATCTTTATCGATGCCTAATACCTCATAGCCTAATTCAATTAATTCCTTAGCGAGGCTCGAACCGAATCTCCCTAAACCAATTACAGCGTACTGACTGCGTTTCATAAGTATGTTCCCCTATCCGATTGTAATTTTCCCTTCCGGGTATCTGTATAATTCTTTTTCCGTTTTCGGTCCGAGCGCATATGCCAACGTCAATGGTCCTAAACGGCCTACAAACATCATTAGTGCTATCATAACTTTACCGATATCCGACAAATCTGGAGTTAATCCCATAGTTAAGCCCACTGTGCCGAATGCCGAAGTTACCTCAAACAAGATCATTAAGAATGGGTGATCCTCCGTGGTTGACAGTACCATCGAGACGAATATAACTAGAAATAAGGCAATCATGGTCAACGTAATGGCCTTAAGGATACGATCCTTGCCCAAGCGGTAATGAAACAGCACGATATCTTCTTTACCGCGAATCATCGCGATTGTGGCGCCAACCAGCGTAGTAAACGTTGTTGTCTTAATACCGCCGCCCGTAGAACCAGGTGAAGCTCCTATAAACATCAGGATAATCGTGAAAAATTGGCTGGCCTGCCGCATGCCTCCGATATCGATTGTATTCGCTCCGGCCGTCCGTGGAGAAACCGATTGAAAGAATGCCGCTAATACTTTACCTGACCAATCGAGAGTTCCAAATGTCTTCTGATTCGTAAATTCAAAAATAAAAATAACAATGGCGCCAAAAAAGATCAGGAATCCGGTTGTGCTGAGCACTACCTTGGAATGGAGCGATAATCTTTTGTTCACCCTGAAGTCAAGCAAATCCGATATTACTATAAATCCAATCCCGCCTAATATGATGAGCCCCATCGAAACGATATTAATTATCGGATCGGAAGCGTAAGAGGTCAGACTGCTGAACGGTCCTGTCACACTTCCGAATAAATCGAAGCCGGCGTTGTTAAAAAAGGAAATTGCATGCCATATCCCATAATAGATCCCTTTGGCAGGACCCAGATCTAATGACCAACGAATAGAGAAAATGACAGCAGCGATCAATTCTATCGTTAAGGAATATCGAATTACCTTACGAATGAGGCGTACGATTCCTTCCATGCTCCCTTGATTCATCGCTTCCTGAAGAATTAAACGTTCTTTAAGCGAAATCCGTTTCTTCAGCATGAAGGCAAACAGGGTCGCCATCGTCATAAAGCCAAGTCCGCCCACCTGAATCAGCGTGATGATAACGATTTGCCCAAACATGGTGTACGATGATCCTGTATCCACAACCACGAGCCCGGTTACACAGGTCGCAGAAGTAGCGGTAAACAATGCGTTAAGAAAAGTATGCGGTGTCCCTGTTGCAGACGCTATAGGCAGGGTTAGCAGTATCGTACCAACTAGAATAATCGCAGCAAAACCCAATACCAAAATTTGCGGCGGCGTTAGTTCGATTTTTTTAAAAGTAAGCTTCATTTTTCACCCCGACCTCTAATTATCCCCACAACAATAACCCCCAAAATTATGTTTAAGCACAACAAAAAAGACACTGGAAGCCCACTGCCGTATTTATGGGTCCTGTTATTAAGCCTACGAGGTTAGCTGACGGATTCGGGCTTACAGGTACCCTATCATCCCAACATAATGCGCGTTGGAATTAAATTCACCCCTATTACAATGGTTCCCCCGTTTTCGAAAAGAAATTCGGCTTTTTATTCAATTGATATGAATTATAAGGCTCTTTATCAGGAAGTACAAAGTCGCTTTTGATCGAAAACGGGTGATATTCTTATTTTTACTAGTACTGACATGAGTAGGAGTGCGTGTTCGCTTTGCTTTTCACCGATTTTCCTCCTTTTGCTCTTGAATTCATTGGATTTTGCTTAGTCATTTGTGCTAAGTTAAAAGAATACACTGTTAAAATACTCAAGCTTACTAATCCATTATTTCAAAAGGAGACAATCATTAGTGAAACGACAATCGGAATCTCCTCTGCTGCTGTTAGCTGTTATAGGCATCATTCTTTATTTGACTGTTGTAGGCTCGTCCTATTTGCAAGATCCAGGCAAGTCAGTTGAGCCAGAACCGCGTTATCCGAGCATAACTAAGCAGGAAGCAGCCGATGCCGCAGCCCAATTTGTCAAAGAAAGGTTTGGACTCTCTGCAGGTAGTTACACTACGAATACCTTGTTTCAATCCAATTCCAAACGAAGCGGCTATTTGCAAAAGGAGAAGCTAAGCGAAGAATATACAAAACGCTTCAGCAGCTTGCCGATCGATTACTATGAGGTCGAAATCAACGATAATACCAACAAGATGACTTATTATATCGATGTGAATTATTCCAATCAGAGGTTACTTGGCTGGGAAGCCTACAGCGCGCCTTCAGCCAGACAGCAAACGATCGCATCACCCAAACCTGGAAATCAAGAGCTTGCAGAGCTTGCCATTAAAGATCAGGGATATTCGCTGGCAGATTTCGTAAAAGCAACACATGATCAAGGCAAAAAAGCTGCTGAAAGACGCGAGCGACCTTCAAGCGCCGCTGGTACGGAATTTGTGTTTGAGAGCAAAGACAAGCAAATTGGGACGGCCAAGCTTCTCTTGACTCTATCTGTTGCTAACGGTAAGGTCGTGTCCTTCCATCCCGTATTCGACATTCCTCAATCTTTCCTGGAGTGGCAAAAGCATCAGGACGACCGTGCAACTCTTATGACCCGCATCAGCTTGGCTGTTTCCTTAATCATGGCATTTGCCTCCCTGTACACCATTATCCGTTATCGAAAAGAAATTACGTTTCGACGGGGCTTATTGCTCAGCTTTCTTTTCCTTGCCGTCTACGTTGCCAATAATTTTAACATGCTGCCTGCATTCCGCACCTCTCATTCGGATGCGCCTTCGCAGCTGCAAGGCATCATCTACTTATGGATAAGCAATGTAATTATTTTTTTGATGGCTATCAGCGTTTATTTCGCATTGCTTGCAGGTAAAAACATGTGGCTGCGCCGAGGCTGGAATCCAATCGTCGAATGGAGTGACCCGACGTTCGGCAATCGCGTTGTGACGGCAATGGGCCGAGGGTACTTACTCTGTTTATTCGTCCTCGGAGTCCAACAAGGGCTTTTCTTCATAGCCGGAGAGTATTTCGATGTCTGGTCGGTCAATGACCCTTCGGACTCTGTGCTTAACATGTCAATTCCCGCTATATTTCCGTTGTTAGCCTGGTCCGCATCGATATCGGAGGAAGCCATTTACCGGCTGTTCGGCATCGCCTTCTTTTTGAAGCTGGTACGCAATCGGTTTTTGGCCGTGCTGCTTCCAAGTATGATTTGGGCGCTCAGTCATACCCAGTATCCTATATATCCGGTGTATACACGTTTAATTGAAGTTACCATTATTGGACTTATCTTCGGTTTCGCCTTCCTGAAATACGGGTTTATGACAGTCTTGTTTGCCCATGCCACAATGGATAGCATTCTGATGGGACTATCTCTCATTGATATGGGGGATTGGGCCCAAAGCATTATAGGCACCTTCTATCTGATATTTCCGGCAATAATAGGTTGGTTCCTTGCATGGGTGCATGGCAAAAGAAAAAGACGGGAGCAGATTGTCCCGTCATAAATAAGGATTACATATAAAGCTATCACTCTTCGAATACATCGGTAAGCTGAGCTTCCTGCTCTGGTTCATGAACAGGAGCCTCCGCACTGCCCAGCGACTGCATAATTTGGGCAGCCAGCTTCTCCCCGATTCCAAGGGGCCGGAAATCTTCAATTCCGGCTTCTTTTATTTTCTTCAGCGAGCCAAAATGCTTAAGCAGCGCTTTGCGGCGCTTCTCTCCGATTCCCGGGATCGCATCAAGCTGCGAAACAATCATGGACTTCGCACGGGTTTCACGGTGAAAGGTGATGGCGAAGCGGTGAACCTCCTCCTGAATACGCTGAAGCAGGTAAAATTCTTGACTATCACGCGGCAAAGGTACTACCTCAGCAGGATCGCCAATGATCAGCTGAGCTGTTTTATGCTTCTCATCCTTCACAAGCCCGCATACCGGGATAAACAGGCCAAGCTCGTTCTCCAGAATGTCAATTGCAGCGGATATTTGCCCCTTGCCGCCATCGATGACAACGAGGTCAGGCAGCGGCAGGTTTTCCTTCAGAACGCGCTCATAACGGCGTCTAACGACCTCACGCATCGTCCCATAATCATCCGGTCCCTGCACGGTACGGATTTTATATTTCCGGTATTCCTTGCGGTCAGGCTTGCCGTCTATGAAGACAACCATCGCGGATACAGGATCGGAGCCTTGAATATTAGAGTTATCAAACGCTTCAATGCGCCTGATAATCCCTCCTGTTCCAAGCCAATCCCCCAAATTTTCCACAGCTTTGACCGTACGCCGCTCATCTCGTTCAATTAGCTTGAATTTCTCTTCAAGACTGACCCGCGCATTGTCCCCAGCCATTTCGACTATACTTTTCTTAGTACCCCGCCGCGGAATATGCACCTTCACCTTCAGCCAGCTTTCCAGAGCTTCCTTCACATCGGTCTTGATAACCTCTGCTTCGGCCTCCAGCTTATCAGCCGGCTTGGCAGGTTCAGCGTCCTCACCAGCAGCCTCTACCGGAAGGAATATCTCCTTGGGCAATGCCGGATTGTCGCTGTAATACTGCGTAACGAACGTTATAAAATCCTCGTATTGTTCACCGTAATAAGGGAACATAGAAGCATGACGTTCAATAAGTTTGCCTGAGCGCATGTACAAAATCTGCACACACATCCAGCCTTTATCCACAGCAAAACCAAATACATCCCGATCCACAGCATCGGTTGTTGTAATACTCTGCTTCTGCATCACCGCGTCGATATGCAAAATATGGTCACGCAGCTCCTTGGCTCGCTCAAATTTAAGCTCCTCTGAAGCTTCATGCATTTTACGCGTCAAATCCTGCTTGATTTCATCATGCCCGCCGTTTAAGAAGCGCGATATTTCCTGTACCATCTGCTCATAAGTTTCCGGCGCCACCTCGTACTCACAGGGAGCCACACACTGTCCCATATGGTAGTACAAGCATACCCGGTCCGGCAGCGTCTTGCATTTGCGCATAGGATACAAACGGTCGAGCAGCTTCTTCGTCTGCTGTGCCGCAAAAGCATTGGGGTATGGACCGAAATATTTGGCTTTATCCTTAAACACCCGACGAGTTACTTCCAGCCGCGGATGTGTTTCGTTCGTGATTTTAATATAAGGAAATGATTTGTCATCTTTCAACAGCACATTATAACGAGGATGATATTTTTTTATTAAATTGCACTCGAGAATAAGGGCTTCAACATTGCTTCCCGTTACAATATATTCAAAATCGGCAATTTCACTGACCAGTGCCTGCGTTTTGGCATTATGGCTCCCCGTAAAATAAGAGCGAACCCGATTGCGCAGCACCTTCGCTTTGCCGACGTATATGATAGTGTTTTCCTTATTTTTCATCAAATAACAGCCTGGCTGCTCTGGCAGTAATGCGAGCTTATGACGAATCGCTTCGTCTCTTTCCTTACGTTCCAGTTCATTATCATACAGTGACATTCGCGTCATCTCCTTTCCATCAACAAACCGTACAAACAGTCCCCGGAAATTGAAGAACAAGCTCTAAAGCTTAATCCCTTCCATTTCGACAGACACCAAATACAACAAAAAAAGCTCTTTCTCAGCATAGCAGAAAAAGAGCTTTTTCTCATCTAAAATCGAATTATTGATGACGGCTTACTACGTTTTTCAAAGCATCCTTGGATTGGAAACCAACTACTTTATCAACCGGCTGGCCGTCTTTGAACACGATAAGTGTAGGAATACTCATAACTCCAAAACGGGACGCCGCTTCCGGATTATCATCCACGTTTACTTTTGCAATTTTCAAGGTGTCACCGATCTCATTATCCAGCTCTTCCAAAATCGGAGCGATCATTTTACAAGGCCCACACCATGGTGCCCAAAAATCAACAAGAACCGTACCCGATCCTTCAACTTCATTCTGGAAAGATTGGTCCGTTACATTTACGATAGCCATTTAACGTTCTCCTTTCAACCTATAAAAGTGTTGTCAACATGTAAAGTATACCACAATGCACCCTATTTTCAACCGCACCCTGGTGTATCAAAGTGTTTCCAGAACCGTTTTTACCGCTTACAATTCACATCAAACAAAACCGTCGCACAATTGTCACTTTCGCAGCCTTTAAATTGTTCGCAAAGTTGGGTATACTAATCGTAACTAGTGCCGTAATACCGAATTACGGAAATATAATGAACAAAAGCGAATGCTTACAAATAACGTTTTCTAACACGAAAACTCCGAGGAGGACCCATTCATGAACGACCCGAAACATCCTGAACTGCACGTCAACGAAGAACCAAGCAATGATTTTATCGATACAGCCCTCGGCTTCGGCGTGTTTTTTGGAGTTTTGCTCCTTATTGCAGTTGCTGCCACTGTTATTTCATTAATGATCAAATAAGCTGTGCCTGTGCCAAAAGCCTGCTTCGCGAATACGCGGAGCGGGCTTTTTTATACTATAAGATAGGTCATGTGTTTTACAGCACTCCCCCTGATCACAAATCTTTTTCTCACGTATGCTCACGCATTCGCAGGATCTCTAGCTCCTGTGAATTTGAAGTGAAAAATACCCTTTTTTATGTTGCTTTACGGTGGAGCGAGCGAGAGCAGATGTTCAAGGTTTTCATTGTAAAGGAGACCAGGATACACTTACGCTGCCGAGAGAAAAGAAGATAGATGGAATTCCTCCCGTTAATTCAGCCTCGATATCGTTTGAAAGCAATCTAACTGGAAAAACTCCTGCTAATATAGGGAATAGGGCTGATATCAGCCAAAATCCTGAGAATTAGCAGGAGAAATTCCAGTTATTGGGCCTGAAATGGGATTTTAGGAGAAAATAACGTGACATTTTCAGGCTGTCGAATTAAGCGCTTTCAATATCTCTCAAATTTTAATCCATACACCCTATTTCTCAATAGTGTTCTCGCAAAGCTCAATCTAGGTGTTA
>NZ_JBHTGY010000012.1:0-56448 GCF_042676305.1 Paenibacillus sp. GCM10027630
ATCTCTTTGATTAGAGCGAAACATAGACATCACCACTTTCCAAATTATTTACTATATTATATCAAATTAACGCGGTGAATTGGTGAATTATATTAAAGAAAAAAAGACTGCCGAGACTTTCTCGACAGCCTGAAAAACTAACTCTAATAGAGGTGAAATGGTGGATATCAGCCAAAATACGTAGAATTAGCAGGAGGAATTCCAGCTATAAGACTTGGAACGCTATTTTCGGAGTAACTAACTTGACATTTTCCTGATAATTGCACGGAATGCGCCAGACTGCCATGCAATGCCGTAACCGAACCACGAACCATGAGCCACGAACCATGAACCACAAGTCACAAGCCACGTGGCACTTGCCACTAAACACGAGCCACGCACCCGATACCCACGATTAGCACGCGTTGGAAAGCTACTCATCTTATGCATCACTAAGAATACACAAGAATGTGCAAAAGAGCCTTCAACTATTAAAGTGGAATTGAGGGCTCTTTTGCTACCATCTATTCAGGATAAAATGGTGGAGGGGTTGTCTCAAAATGTCTTTTGGGACAGCCCCATGAATAAGATTTTTTGCAGGGATGTGCCATCCTAACGGCACATGAGCATTACCCCAGCTTCCTCCTCAGCAGCAAATACAAAAAGTAGGGAGCACCGATGAGGGAAGTCATAATCCCGACTGGAATTTCAATGGGCGGCATAATAATCCGTCCCGCCGTATCGGCAGCGATCACCAGTACCGCTCCCAGCACGGCCGAAGTCGGCAGGATATAACGAAAGTTCGCCCCAACCAACAGTCTGGCAAGATGTGGAATGACCAAGCCGATGAAGCCGATTGCACCTGCTACTGCAACAACACTTCCCGCAAGCCCAACCGCAACGGCTATCAAAAAAAGACGCGTGCGATCAATCCGCATCCCTAGACCACGCACCGACTCCTCATTCAGAAGAAGCGTATTTAAGTGCCGGCAGCTGAGCAGCGCCAATACAGCTCCAACAATCGTCCAAGGCCACACCATCTCGACATGCTCCCAAGAACGAGCATAGAGGCTGCCCTTTAACCAGACGAGCGCTTGGGCCGCTGTAGGTGCGAACTTCACAATTAGCAAGGTGATAATCGCATGCAGCCCTCCCGTCACCGCGACCCCGCATAACGTGAGTCTCTCCGGCTTCACTCCATTCCGATAAGCCAGCATATATATTAACAGACTCGCGCCCACAGCCCCGGCAAAAGCATATACAGGAAGCATAACTGCCGAATATTGAGGAACTGCCAGAATCATAATAACCGTGACCAAGCCGCCTCCGGCTGTGATTCCCATTAAATCAGGCGCCGCAAGCGGATTTCGTGTCACGCCCTGAAGTAGCGCTCCCGAAAGCGACATATTGATGCCTATCAGCATGGCAATAACAAGGCGAGGAAGCCTGTACATGTAAATCACACCATCCTGGGCAACCAACTCCTCCAGCATTTGGCCAAAGGGAGTTTCAACCGCACCCAACCGCAAGCTTAGCACCGCAAAAATGGCCAGGAGGACACAACCTGTAATCATTGTTAAGAGAAACCGCCTCTTCTTATCTCGCATTTAACCTCCCCCCATTCTCCTGCGCATCAAATAAAGAAAGAAAGGCGTACCCAATAAAGCAGTAAGAATCCCGACCGGTGTATCGGTAGGATATAGCACCCATTGACTTCCAATATCTGAAACCAGCAGCAAGGTGGCGCCTGTCAGCGCAGAGATGGGAATTACAATTCGATAATCTGTACCTACCCAGGACCTTACGATATGAGGAACAATCAACCCTACGAACCCAATCGGTCCAGTGAGAGCAACCGATCCTCCGACAAGGACAATAACGATAAGAAAAGCAATCCGTCGAACCCGTACAACATTTTGCCCAAGCCCATGAGCAGCGTCTTCTCCCAGTGAAAAAATGTTAAACTGATTCGCCAGCAGCATGCTCCCTATCGCAGCAGGAACGAAGCTGACTAGACTTAAGCTTACATCCGTCCATGTCGCCCCTGACAATTTTCCCGCCATCCAATATAAAATCTCCGACAATTTGTCATCAAACAAAATAATAAATCCGGTTGTTAAAGAAGCCATAAACATCGAAACCGCGACCCCAGCTAACACCAGACGCATAACCGTGTATCCCGCCAATCGGGATAAGCTATAAACGATGCTTCCTCCTGCGGCCGCACCGATGAAGCCTGCAATAAGAATTGTAGCCGTAACGTCCTTCATACCGAACATGACCAATGACAAAACGACAAAGAAGGACGCCCCCTGATTAATGCCCATAATTTCGGGATCAGACAAGGGGTTCCTTGTAATTCCTTGCAATAAGCAACCGGCTATAGCGAGCCCCGAACCTACAATAATAGCCAACAGGACACGCGGCAGCCGAACATACCATACCTTGTACACCAGCAAATTCGATGTATCCAAGCTTAACAATTCACCTGCCTGACTCCAGCCCAAGCCCTTAACACCCGCCACAAGACCAATAAGAATGGCAGCAAGGAGAACTGCGGTCAAGCCCACACTCAAAAAGGGAACAGACCAAGTCTGCCCCTGTCTGCCCGACAGCAGTCGATTCACCGTTCACACTACCTCCCGCGAGCTTATTTTACGCCTGTCATAAATTTCACAGCTTGATCCACAATCATATCTGCGGCAAGCGGCCCCCGTCCCTTAGACCAAAGATCCCTGTTGACTTCTACCGCTTTATTTTCTTTAACCGCCTTCAAGTTTTTATACAGCGGATTATTCAACCATTTGCCGGGATCGCCGTACATAAACACGTAAT
The DNA here is from genome assembly GCF_042676305.1 of Paenibacillus sp. GCM10027630. Taxonomy (NCBI): domain Bacteria; kingdom Bacillati; phylum Bacillota; class Bacilli; order Caryophanales; family Paenibacillaceae; genus Paenibacillus; species Paenibacillus sp. GCM10027630. The sequence continues at coordinate 2,815 of NZ_JBHTGY010000012.1, forward strand.
CCGGATTAAACTCGCCCAAACGCTCCAAACTAAGCTTGGCAATATCTGTTTTGCTTTCTGCAGCAGACAGATCCTTCTTGCCTTCAAACAAATACTGCGTGCCCATCTCGGTCATCAAGGAACCGATAAAAGACGATTTTAGCCAAACGGTAGAATCATCCTCGAATGCTCCTACGACCAATACGCTGGGCTTGTTTTTCACTTTCTCCTGAGCTGATGAGATTTTGTCTGCAATGCTTTTCTTCACCTTATCTGCCTGCTCTTTCTTGTCCAGAACATCCGCAAGATTAGTAAAATTGCTTAATACTGCCTGATAGCTGCCATCATCCAAAGCAATCGTCGGAGCAATTTCGGCCAGCTGGGCCTTGATCATTTCATGGCGGTTCGGGCTTGCAATAATAAGATCAGGCTTAACCGATTTGAGCACTTCCAGATTCGGCTGTTTGGCTTGCCCTACATTAACTACGTTCTTTGCATTGAAACGATCCTTAAGGTACTCAGGGAAGCTCGATTCACCGATACCTACAGAAGCGACCGGATTGATTTCCAATGCCGTAAGCATGTCAATATAAGAAAAATCTAACGCTACTATTTTCTGCGGAGTCTTTTTTAATTTGGTTGTTCCCCATACATGCTTGATCGTTTTTTCTTCCGAGGCTGCAGTACCTACGCTTGTGGCTGCGGAGCCTTCGCTCGCTTTAGCAGGAACAGCCGACGTACCTTCACTTGCCGGCTTGGCGGAACCGCATCCTGCCAGAAAAGATAAACTCAATAATAACCCTGCCCCCACAACAAGCAGCGGCTTTCTAAATGTAAACATTAAAACTTCCCCCTCCATATATAATTTCTCTCTGTCAATTAACAATGAGTATCATTCTCATTCAATGATCATTCAACAGTATATATGAAAGAGCAATCATTTAGCTATGAAGATTTTTGCTCAATTATTTGAACATTTTTGTCTATCTCGCTTCCTGAGGCACAAATAAGCGAACGGCCTCGTCGATCACCAACTCATGACTTGATGCGGAGTAGTCGATCCAAGGATAAAGTGCGATACGTATACATTGATTGTTTTTAACCGCGGTCAAATCTTGCCACTCAGCACTCTCAACTAATTTTCGCTTCATTTTTTGGTCCTTCTTATGGGGCGATCCCATCAGCAGAACATAATTGGCATCAAAGTTCGGCAATTCTTCCAATGTGATCGTTTTCCTCCATTTGATAGCACGTACGTTCTGTGGAGGCGTAAGCTTCAAATCCTGGTACAGCGTGCAGCCAATATTTCTGTCCATGCCGTACACTCTTAATTTGCCGCCGACAATACGAAGAACAAGTATGGTTGCTTCCCCGATATTCGCTTTTATGAGTTGGCTCGCCCGCTCTGCTTTTTGCTCATAATCTTGCAGCCATGTCTTTGCTTCCTTCCTTCTCCCGACAAGATCGGCAATTCGGTACAAGCGCTCGCGCCATGGTATGTCCCAATACGGAATAGTAACCGTAGGAGCTGCATGAGACAGCTCCTTATGGAGCTTGGCCCATTCCTCATCACACAGGATTAGCGTTGGCTTCAGCCGGACCAAATCTTCTATGGAGGTTTTGCTGTCCACGAGTATCGGCGATGGCGTCTCTTCATTCTGACTGTGAATAGGGAATGCTTCGGCTCCTCTTGCCATAACAGCAGCATGCGGTCTAATACCTAAAGCCAGAAAATCGCCGTTGAAGGAATGTCTCATAGTAACGACAATGGTTCGGCTCATTTTGACATATTCCGTTGGGGAGTAGCCAGTCTCCTTCTTAAACATCCGGCTAAAATACGATTCCTCTTTATAACCGAGATACTGGGCTATTTCATAATAAGAGTTTTGAGAATAAACGAGCAGCTCCTTGGCCCGGTTCATTCGCAGCTTCGTCATATAAGCGTTAGGACTGAGCCCTTTCAGTTTCTTGAATAGGCGGGAGTAGTAGCTGGGACTAAAGCCCGCCAGCCCGGACAATTCCTCAAGCGGCAGGTTTTTCGTGTAATGCTGATGCATATATTCAACCGTCCGTTCCACACCATTCCGCTGCTGATCGATGCCACCCTGAATTTCCAAAGCGGCCAGATACAGCAGCTCATGAAGCAAGCCCTTCTGACGGTACTGCTGACGTCCTCCATCCCCCTCACTCCTGCTGCTATATAGCTGCTCAAATAAATAAAGCACCTGCGGCTGGTGATGATGTACAGGCACTTCTCCATTAAGCGGAAATAAGTCACCTTCGGCACGATAGACATAATCTTTGTCTGTTTTTCTCAATGGAGATTGATAGGTAAAACTTACTGCAAAATAGATCAAAGGAACTGCAGAATCCGATGCAGCTTGAAACTTCTGCCCTTTCGAAAGAAATAACAAATGCCCCGCTCCAAGCCGGAAGGTTTCTCCATTGAGCTCAAATATCGCCGTTCCCTTATGAACGAGCCATATTTGGCAGAGCGGCATAATTTGGGGCTGGCAGCTCCATTGCGGCAAGCACTCGGTTAGCTCCACGTCTGTCACATGGATAATCAGCTCATTAAGCTGGGTAAATATATCGTTTGGCATCATAGGCATCATCTTCGTTCCCCTTGTACAATCGCATAAGATGGAAAAGCCGAAAAAAGCAAACTTCTCGAATGAATAGCTTTGTTCCATTCTAACATGTAGAGGGCATCGTTTCGTAGACATTGAGGGAAAACAAATGGACCTCTCCTTTTTACAATTGCAACCAAGCCAAAAAGCACTGACATATAGTCAATGCTTTTGTATGCAGATCCTATGCTATAAAACTTGAAGCTGAATGAGGTGGACTTGAAGTCCATCCCTCCTCCCTTAGGTCAGCTTCTTGATTTCGTTAGCTGCAGGCTGTTCCGGCTGCTCGACATCTTCTACCATCCCGCGAGTGGAATTGCGGAATTCACGTAGTGTATCGCCGAAAGCTCTTCCAAGCTGAGGCAGCTTCGAAGGCCCAAATAAAATTAACGCGATGGCCAATATAAGCACCAATCCGGAAACACCAATATTGTTGAACATAGCTCTTATCCTCCTATGGGTTTCGCTTTAGCGAAACCTGTATCGTATGCAATTCACTGGCTTTCGTTGTATATTTTCACGTTACTGTCAACCGTTTGCTGGGCTTTCCTGTGTCATCCGCCACTGTCTGCCCGAAACGAAGACGCTAATTTCAAAGAGCATAAATAGAGGAATCGTAACCGATAAGTGAGACAGCATATCCGGCGGAGATATACATGAGCCAAGGATAGCCAGCCCAACATAGGCGTATTTGCGCCCCGTCTTTAATCGTTCAGGCGTAAGCAAGCCGATTCGTGTCAAAAACAGCATGACTACAGGCAGCTCGAAAGCCGCTGACATAGGGAGCACCACATCGAACAGAAACGAGAAGTATTTGTCAATGCCGTACGTTTCTACAGCTCCAATCGTACTGTTCATATTTTTCATGAAGCGCAGCATCATCGGAAATACGACCAGATAGCTGAACGCAAGCCCAATCAAAAACAGCATGAATGACGCCGGCACATAAGAAAGTGCGCCCTTCGCTTCCTTATCGGTCAAGCCCGGACGAACGAATGCCCACAGCTGGTACAGCAGGATTGGCAGTGTGAACAGCAGAGCGAACAGCAGAGCGCACTTCATATAGATCAGCAGCCCATCCGTGAAAGAAAACACATTCCATTCGATGCCTGCTGCTCCAGGCTGCGATTTAATAAATCGCAATATGCCAGGCGAAACATACAAGCCTATACATAAAGTTGCTACAAACCACCCGAATACGAGCAGCAGCCGTTTACGTACTTCCGTCAAGTGAAAAATCCAATCTTCTTGCTCCATGCTCCATCTCACACCCATTCGAAGCCATGCTCACCGTTACACGACGATGCCGCCCTGCTTCATATATTTGGAAACCCCTTCAGCCGCCCTATATGCAAGAGCTCCTACCGTTCCCGTTGGGTTATAGCCGCTGTTGTGAGGAAATGCAGACGCCCCAACGACAAACACATTTTCAACATCCCACATCTGCAAATAGCTGTTAACTGCGGATGTCGAAGGATCGGCACCCATGATAGCGCCTCCCGTGTTATGCGTAGATTGGTAAGGGACAATGTTGTAAGGCCCTAACGTGCTGTTCGAACCTATCGTAGTTGGATTCATTTCCTTCATGATCCCTGCTGCCTTCTCGGCCACAAACTTGATCATTTGCCGATCCTGCTCTTCAAAATCAAAGGTAATTCGCATGAGCGGCAGTCCATAAGCATCCTTGTATGTAGGATCCAAATCCAGGTAGTGGTGTTTCCATGGCAAACTGCTGCCCTGCACACCCACATTCAAGACGCTGTTCGCATACTTGATTGATTTCTGTTTAAACTCTTTGCCCCAGCTAGGCGTTCCCGCAGGTACCGAATTATTGGCAATCGGCCGCTGTCCCGGCTGTGCGAAACGAATACCGGCTCCATGGATAAAGTTGAGATTCGTATGATCAAAGTTATCTCCATTGAAATCGGGAATTTCCATCCCTAACGAACCGGCTCCCGCATACAAATTGAATTCCTTGTCATCAAAAAAGCCAGTCGCACTTCCGCCATTCGTTTGATAGGCATAGTTCTTACCGATAACTCCTTTACCCGATGCAGGATCATAAGGCTGACCCAATTTCGAAGTTAACAGCAATCTGACGTTATTAAACACGTAGCCGGTTAGAATAACAATATCGGCTGGCTGCTCGTACTCCTCGCCTGATATTGTGTTTACATAAACAACTCCGGTTGCCTTTTTGCCGTCATTTAAAACCTTGGTAACATTCGAGTAGGTCCTCAACTCAAAATTTCCAGTTTTTTGAGCGACCGGCAGTACCGTTACAACAGAGTCGGCCTTCGCTCCGTATTCACAGCCAAACCGCTCGCAAAATCCGCAATATTGACAGGCTGCACGAGTAATGCCGTCAGGATTCGTATACTGCTCAGACAAATTAGCGGAAGGCCACATATAAGGATGATAACCAAGCTTCTTGGTCGCCTCCTCGAACATCTTAATAGTCGGCGTTCTAATCATCGCCTTCGTTGGAAATGGATTGGCGCGCTTACCGACCATCTCATTTTGTTCAGGATCACCGGAAATTCCGGCCATTTTCTCAAATTTTTCAAAATAGGGCTCCATTTCATCGTAGGTAATGCCCCAATCTTGAATTATCATGCCGTCAGGTATTTTACTTTTCCCATAGCGCTCAACCGTTTTGCTGTAAATTTGAAAATCGTAGGGAAGAAACCGGAAGGTTTGCCCGTTCCAATGCACACTCGCTCCGCCTAAGCCCTCTCCGAGCAAAAAGGAGCCATGCTCCCGCATCGGCACTGCTGCTACCTTCTCCGTATTGCGGAAAGTTATCGTTTCCTTGGCCAGATCCTGCATCAGATCCAACCTTTGCGCATAGCGAAGCTCGTCATGCACCATGTAATAATCTTCTGTACTGCGCGGCTTTCCTCTCTCCAATCCGACAACCTTGACGCCCTGCTTGGTTAACTCAGCGGCAATTATACCTCCTAGAAATCCCATCCCAACTACGACGACAGGAACCTTCGGCATTTTAGTAGCCATGATGTATGCCTCTCTTCTGTTTTGTTTGTCAGCTATGTTTTTTCAAAATCAATGGGTTGCAAAATGATCGTGGAGACTGCGCGGCTCCATGTGAACAAACTCGGTTTTTTCCATAATATCTGTGTAAACCATCTGATTCCCGGGATATTTACGCATTTTCCAGCCCATCATGTTCTTGTTTCCTCCGTACACGGGGTCAGAATATACTCCTTCCAAGGTCACTCTGCGCAATAAATTAAAAAAGGTTTTGCCTGTAACGTCGTTAATGACCTGAATTTCACCCTTCTCCAAAGAAGTTAAGATCGCATCCTTCTCTTCGTCGGAAAGGTCGACAAACGATTTCGTATATTTCTTCTTGCTCGCCTCTTCCATGGCTTGCAGCCCCATAGTAAACAGCTCATTGCGTTGAATGATCTGGTAATCTCCTTGAGTAACTTCTCCCTTAATAAAAGGGCCAATCCGATATTCACGGGCATTTATCCCCCAAGGGCTAGCCATTTGATGGTCAATGAAAAAAGCCACCCCGAGTTCTGCTGCTCCCGGTCCAATATCATCCTTAGGATAAATTCTTTCAGCCGCCGCTTCCGTTATTTGCAGCTGAAGCTGATTGAAGTACATAGGCGCCTGATTGAAATCTGCCGTCTGCGCTGCCGTCCCCGGAGTTGGTGCCGGTGCTGGCACGGCCGGATTTTTGCGAAATCCGCCGGCGATTGCTCCACCAATTACTCCACCTACAACGGCCCCACCAATAGCGGTTCCCGAATATTTAAGAAACTGGCGACGAGAATCGCTAGGCGGCTGTTCGTTACGCCGTTCCGCCATATAAAAGCCTCCTTTGATGTTTTTGGTCAACTTATTATTTGTAAAATTGGTATTTGTAGGGTTATTTTGAACTAAGGCCCAACCTTTTATGCAAGAAAACTAAGTGAATCACAAAATTCACTGAAAAGATTTGGGTTTACAAATATAGGGATCGATGGTAGAATTCATTCATCAAGTATTCATATTATTCTCATCGGAATTAAATGATTTGGTAATAGATAAACCCTCATATCATGTCTACTGGTCAACCGGAGACACAACATGGCTTACTCATGTTGTGTCTTTTTTTATTTTAGAAAGGAGGAATCTGGGAGTGACTTTAGCAAAAGGGGAATACAGGGTTAGTCATACAAGCCATACCGTTCCCAAGAAAGCCAAGCTGTGGCGTTACCTCTGGTTTCATCGGTATTTATACTTAATGCTGGCTCCAGCGATCCTTTATTACCTTGTATTTCATTATGTTCCGATGTACGGAGCTGTCGTTGCCTTCAAAGACTTCAGCATTACCAAAGGGATTCTCGGTAGCGACTGGGCCGGGCTGAAGCACTTCAATTATTTGTTTTCTCAAGATAAATTTTGGCAGGTTATTGAGAACACAATCATTATTAGCTTGTATCGGCTCACCTTCGGCTTTCCAGCGCCTATCCTTGTCGCCCTGCTTTTAAATGAAGTGCGCATTAAGCTGTTCAAACAAACCGTGCAGACTGTAATCTATCTGCCTCATTTTATTTCGTGGGTAATTCTCGGCGGTTTAATGATCAATCTGCTATCCACAGATAATGGAGTAATCAATAACATCATTAAAGCACTGGGGGGAACTGCTTTTGGCTTCATGAGCGAAGAATCTTACTTCCGAAGTACCCTCGTATTTTCGATGATTTGGAAGGAATTTGGTTGGAATACGATTATTTATATGGCTGCCCTTGCTGGAATCAATCCGCAGCTTTATGAAGCTGCCGTAATAGACGGAGCCAATCGGTGGCAACGTTTGCTGCATCTAACCCTCCCTTTGATTCGGGGAACGATCATACTGCTACTTATTCTGAGGCTCGGAGGGATTATGGAAGCCGGTTTCGAGCAGATCTACGTTCTGTATCATCCGGGTGTTTATAACGTAGCTGATATTATCGACACCTATGTATACCGGATCGGTTTAACTGAAGGGCGGTTCAGCCTCGCTGCCGCAGTAGGATTATTCAAATCCCTTATCAATTTTGTTCTACTGGTCATGGCGAATAAGCTGGCAAGAATGATGGGAGAACAAGGGGTTTATTAAGGAGGGAGGAAGCGGTATGAACCGCATTGGAACAGCAGGAAGGTTTTTTGACATCTTTAACTTCCTATTCTTAAGCTTTTTGGCACTCATAACGATATACCCTTTCTGGGATACCTTGATCGTGTCCGTCATCCCGCTGAATGAGTATTTAAATTCAACAATCCATGTATTTCCGACCAGCTTGACGTTCGATGCTTACATCTATTTATTTTCCATGAAAGAGCTGTGGACTTCTTACGGTGCGACGTTATTTATCACCACTGTAGGAACGGCTATCAATATGATATTGACCGTTATGGCGGCTTACGCGCTTTCCAAACCGCAGCTCAAAGGTCACCGGGTCATAATGTTTCTTATTGTGTTTACTATGATGTTCAGCGGGGGGATCATCCCTACCTATTTGATCGTTAAAAATTTGGGCTTAATGAATACCTTATGGGCTTTAATAATCCCAAGTGCCATTAATACTTACAATTTGATTATTATGAGAAATTTCTTTGGCTCTCTGCCTGAAGGCCTTGTGGATGCTGCACGGATAGACGGCAGCAATGATATGGGTGTGCTTTTTAAAATTGTCATTCCACTTTCCATGCCGGCTATTTCAACCATTACCTTGTTTTATGCAGTATCCCGCTGGAATGAATTTTTTAATGCCATCTTTTTTATAAGTGATAAAAATCTTTGGCCGCTTCAGCTCTTTTTGAGAAGTATGCTGTTTGAGAACGAATCGTCCTATTCAGGCGGCGGAGATAATGTCTTCTTGCTGGGCCCCTCTATAAAAATGGCAACGGTGATGGCCGCAACGATCCCTGTTATGCTCGTGTATCCTTTTTTCCAAAAATATTTTGTGAATGGCGTTATGGTCGGCGGGGTCAAAGAATGATTTAGGACTACTGCCAGCTTACTTATAGAAAACATTCCGATGGAGGATCAGAAGATGAAATGGAAACCACACACAGTTAAAAAATGGTTTATCGGTGCAAATGCATTGGCTTTACTGACTGCCGTTGGATGCTCAAATACGCCAGCTAGTACGGCGAACACTGCAGTTAGCGGTGGAAAACCGAGCTCAAGCTCAAATGAGCCTTATGAGCTGACCTATCTGACAACCGGAGACCAAGGCGCGAAGCCTTTACAGCCCAACGACCGCATTATCGCGGAAATTAATAAACGATTAAACATTAAGCTTAATGTCAAAATCGTACCTGAAAATGCTTTTGACAAAATTAATGTAGCTTTTGCCAGCGGCGATTTGCCTGATGTCGTGACAACCCAATACCCTTCAGAAACGGTATCTCAATGGGTAAAAGAAGGCATTATTATCCCTCTGAATGATTATTTAAAGGATACGCCCTCCCTAAAAGCCAAGCTGGAAAACGGCCTGAAGTGGACCGCAGTGGACGGAAAATATTACGGCTACCCGTTCATCAGCCAGCAGGAAAAGTCCAATTATACGATTCAATTTAGACAGGATTGGCTCGAGAAGCTCGGCTTACAGCCTCCCAAAACGATTGAGGAATTTTATAGCACGCTTAAAGCAGTCGTAGAAAAAGATCCCGACGGGAACGGCAAGGCCGATACCTATGGTTTTATTACTAACAAGCCTATAGCAGGCGATGCTCTGACAGCCTTTGACTTTGTCTTTTATGCTTATGGCTTGCCTTACGGAGATTGGGCTCAGGATGAGAAAGGCAATGTGATCCCTAAATTTGAGCATCCCGCCTTCAAGAAGGGACTGACAGAGCTAAGAAAATGGTATTCGGAGAAGCTGATCGATCCCGAATTTATCGTATACGACCGGCCGCTGAAGGAGCAAAAGTTTTTCCAAAGCAAAGCGGGCTTCATGGACGGTCCCCTGTTCCGGCACGTAAGCCGCATTGAGGGCAGCTTGCAGCAGGTGAATCCTGCGGGAAAATTAGGCTATGCACCGCCTCCTGCCGGTCCTGAAGGTAAGCAGGGAATGGCTTTCAAAGGGAAAAATGCTTTCTATACTTCGGTTACCAAGCAAGCAAAAAATCCGCAAAAGGCGGCGCAATTTATCGATTTCTTATTATCCAAAGAGGGACGCGACCTGCTCCAATTAGGTATTGAAGGCGTTCATTACACCAAGCAGGGCGATAAAATTAACTACAATGAAGAAGAACGCGCCAAAGACGGCTTTTCACCCAACGGCTGGTCCCACCCATTGGCGTGGGGTAATGTGACCTGGCCAATCGACGAGAACTATTTGCCGCAAACCGAGCCTAGAATTGAACGGGCGCTTGATTCCGTTAATGTGGCCTCCAAGTATATCGTGCCGAATCTGGTAAATAAGAAAACAGGCTCGGAAATTGAATTCGGTAAAGCAGTCAATGAAGTATACAATCAATATTTCGTTAGTTTGTTAAACGGAAAACTCGATGTTGATAAAGGTATCGCCGAGCTAGGGCAAAAATGGCGACAAGCCGGAGGCGACAAAATTTTGAAGGATGCTAACGACGAGCTTAAGAAAAAGTAATTCCATTTTACATATTCGAGAGGAGAATGTCCTATGTCCGAAGTCTTAACCAATCCAGAGCGTCCATTAAAGTTACCTGATCGCGGTATCCAGACAGGAGCACGTATTCTTAATCGTTTAGCGAAAGGGGTTGAAGAGAAACCTTATACGTTGTTCGGCGTCAACCCGTTAGGTCCGCTCATCGGGGCCGAAATCACCGGTATCGATCTGCGCAACCCGGTTTCCCCAGAGCTGCAGCAAGAATTAAACCGGGCACTGCTGGAGTGGAAGGTCATTTTCTTCCGTGATCAGCACATTACAAGCCAGCAGCAGCAAGCATTTGCCCAATTATGGGGTGAGCTTGAAACTCACCCTTTCCTTCCGCAAGGGGATTCAGACGAAGTGGTCCGGTTCGCCAAAAATGATAAAACGGAAGGTAAAGAGAACAGCTGGCATTCCGACGTGTCCTGGAGACTAGAGCCTGCGCTTGGAGCCATACTTCGTCTTGTCGAAGTACCGCCTGCTGGAGGTGATACGCTCTGGGCTGACATGGCGGCGGCTTATGATAACCTGCCTGATGAAATCAAGGAACGAATTGACGGGCTTACCGCCATTCATGATTTTACCCATGCGTTTGGCGTCAGATTATCGCCGGATGAATTGGCGGCCAAACAAGCGGAATTTCCTGCGGCTGAACATCCAATAGTTCGCATCCATCCCGAGACGGGCCGTCAAACCTTATATGTGAATCCTAATTTCACATCGCGTATTGTCGGTCTGGAGCCGGACGAAGGCGAACAGCTCCTGCAGTATTTATTCAAGCAAGCGCATATTCCAGAATATCAGGTTCGTTTTCGTTGGGAAAACAATTCGATAGCTTTCTGGGATAATCGAGCTACACAGCATTATGCAGTCTCCGACTATTTCCCGAACCGCCGCGTTGCGGAACGTGTTGCTATAACGGGTGACTGCCCTTATTAATCAATTGGCAAAGAGCCCGCTGTTTTGAAAATATTCCTCCAAGGGGTAGGCATTAACCTCCCCTTTCCGAATATTTCTTTACAGCGGGTTCCCTTTTGTATCTACATATGGAGGTTTAGTTATGGAAAAAAACTCAAATAAACCGAATATTATTTTCATCTTAATAGATGACATGGGTTGGAAGGATCTCAGCTGCTACGGCAGCACGTTTTATGAAACACCTCATTTAGACCGTTTAGCGGACGAGGGAATACGATTTACCGAAGCCTATGCTGCTTGTCCGGTATGCTCTCCTACCCGGGCAAGCATTATGAGCGGGAAATATCCGGCTACCCTTGGCGTCACTAATTGGATCGGCGGACATACACAAGGGCGTTTAATTGACGCTCCTTATATCGATCACTTACCTTTGGAGGAAAAAAGCCTTGCAGCGGCGCTGAAGGAAGGCGGATATCGCACTTGGCATGTGGGCAAATGGCATCTCGGCGATCGGCCTTATTATCCGAATCGGCACGGTTTTGACATCAACATTGGCGGTTGTGATTGGGGAATGCCGAAACAAGGCTACTTCAGTCCATATGGAATCGAGACACTGGAGGATGGGCCGGATGGAGAATATTTAACCGATAGGCTGACCGACGAAGCCATCAAGCTGATTAAACAAAATGACGGCCGTCCATTCTTTCTCAACTTGTGGCATTATGCGGTTCATACCCCTATCCAAGTCAACTCCGAGTTTACAGAACAGTTCGCTGCCAAAGCAAAGCGGCTAGGACTTGATCATGCCCATGCTATTGTCCAAGGAGAGCAGTTCCCATGCGAACATAAGAAGCATTTGAATGTAGAACGAAGAGTTATACAATCCGATCCTGTCTACGCCGGCATGGTGTATAATTTGGACTTAAACATTGGAAGATTACTTGACGCACTAAAAGAAACCGGGCAATGGGACAACACCACTATCATTTTCACATCTGATAATGGAGGTCTTGCCACCGCAGAGGGCTCTCCAACCTGCAACAGTCCGCTCAGTGAAGGAAAGGGTTGGATGTACGAAGGAGGAGTAAGAGAACCCTTAATCGTGAAATGGCCGGGGCCGGGATCCGTTTCTGAGGTGCCTGTTATAAGCACTGATTTTTACCCGACTCTTCTCGAAATGGCTGGACTTGCTCTTAGTCCCGAACAGCATAAGGATGGCTGCAGTCTGGTACCACTTCTAAAGGGGGAGACCCGGTTAGATCGGGAAGCCATTTTCTGGCATTACCCGCATTATGGCAATCAAGGAGGTACGCCTGGCTCATCCATCCGCATAGGGGAATTCAAACTGATTGAGTTTTTTGAAGACGGCCGATTGGAGCTATATAATCTTAAGGATGATATTTCCGAAGAGCATAATTTGGCTGCCATTCTGCCCGAGCAGGTAAAGTATATGAAAGAAAAACTGACCGATTGGCGTGAAGAAGTGGGAGCCAGAATTCCACAAATCAATCCTGATTTTATCTTATAGAAGCAAACCCAGACTGCAGATTGTAAATAATAGGATCCATCACATTTCTATTGCTTATCACTCAAATTTACCTTGACTTTCTCTAAAACTTAAATTAAGATTTCTTGTCATATGAACTATCATCGATAATACCCAAACTGCCGTCTCCTCTTTAGCTTTTAAGAATGACAAGTTTAATCTCCTACACATGAGGTGAAGTAAGCATGGCGACCGTGAAATTTATGAATGTGAACAAAACATTTGTTTCCAAGGAAAGTACTGTCCAAGCACTCCGTAATGTCAATTTAGAACTAAAGCAGGATGAATTTGTTGCGATCATCGGACCAAGCGGCTGCGGAAAAAGTACGCTGTTAAAAATAGCTGCCGGACTGGACACAAGCTATCAAGGTTCTGTTCTTCTAGACGAGCAGTCGGTTACAAAACCAAGCATTGAAAAGGGATTTATTTTCCAAGAGCATCGGTTGTTTCCATGGCTAACGGTTGAAAAAAATATCGCAGCGGATTTGTCTTTAAAAGATCCTGCCGTCCGCCAAAAGGTGAACGAAGTTATTGAATTGGTAAAGCTGACCGGCTTTGAGAAAGCTTTCCCCAAACAACTTTCAGGCGGGATGTCCCAACGCGTAGCAATCGCTCGCGCACTTATGCGTCAGCCTCAGTTACTTCTTCTCGATGAGCCCTTTGGAGCGCTCGATGCCTTTACAAGAAACCATATGCAAGAAGCGCTGCTGGACATTTGGCGTGATAACCGTATGACCATGCTGCTTGTAACTCATGATATTGACGAAGCTATCTTCTTGGCCGATCGAATTGTCGTTATGGAAGCCAAGCCTGGAACCGTTAAGGAGATTATATCCATCGACTTGCCTCATCCGCGTGCCCGCGTCTCCACATCATTTATGGAATATCGCAAACGCGTTTTATGGGCTCTAAGCGGCTATGAGGATCATGAACCTGCCTATTCCATTTAAACGAATACTAAACCGCTATTATAAGCGTCATTTCCATCCGGTTTGCCCCTGCGGTAGGCCGGATTTTTTGTTTACTTTTCCAACAGGTGAATCTCCCTCATTAAATACTTCAAAAACACTTGGTGCGTCCTAGGAAAATGCTGTTTTTTGGAGCGCGCACACCCGAAGGTCACAACGTTGCTATCATCGTTCACAAGTGGAATCGCCACAATTTCCCCACTGGTAATTAGAGGATCCTTCTTAATGCTGAACTCTATAAATATACCTATCGCGGCTCCCTCAGCTATGGTTCTTTTTAGTACCTCTTGATTGTTGGATGTAAAAATAATGTTGATAGGTCCATACTTTTCCTTGAATTGCCTCATATAGCGATTTGAAAAGCTGCCGTTAATACTAACAAAGGGTTGATTGATTAGATCCTTTCGAGTAACACTCGTTTTGGTGGCTAGCCATGAATGTCTGCTTACACAAACAACCACACGGGATTCAATCATCTTCGTTAACCACAGCTCTTCCGTTACACCAGGTTCATGATTTAAATAAATCAAACCCATATCCGTCTTGTTTTGTTTAATATCCTCGATAATTTCAGTTGAATCCTTCTCCGTTATCTCTAATCGAACATATGGATAATGATTTTTAAATGACACAATTGATTTGGGAAGAATCGCCATGAAATTAGGGCTTACCGATAGACGAACTTCCCCTTCAATATGGTCATTTTGCATAAGTACGGCATCTCTGACATCCTGAATTTTGATGAGTGCCTCATTCGCTTTATCAATAATAATTCTTCCACGATCTGTAGGGACGGTTCCCATCCGAGTGCGCTCGAACAATTCAAAACCAATTTCAGCTTCCAGCCTCGCCAGAGCTTTGCTTATCCCTGCCTGAGATACATGCATGATTTCAGCCGTTGTAGAGATAGAGCCCGTTCTCGCAATATTAACAATATATTCTAGTTGCTCTATATTCATATCATAACCCCTTTAATCCATAACCTTCAGTTATATAAGTATAACACATAGTTACTATACTTGTTTACTCGGATATAGTAAAGTTTAGATACTTTAAGATGCGAAAAGGAGATTTATTATGAAAAAATCACAAGTATCCACTTTAGTATTATTCCTAAGTCTTATACTTATTCTAGCAGCATGCGGCAGTAAAACAAGCGATACTAAATCAAACAGCGCCGCTCCAAGCTCATCTCAACCGCAAAAAGAAGTTGTCGTGAACATTGGCGTTCAACACGCAGTGGCCCCTCTTGTATTGGCACAGCAAAAGAAATGGTTCGAAGAAGAATTTGCTAAATATAACGCGAAGGTCAACTGGCTCGAAGTACAAGGTGGCCCTCCCCAATTTGACGCCATCCTCACTAATCGTCTTGATCTAGCTGTCACTGGCAATACTCCAGTAATCACTGCACAAATAGCGGACATACCGTTCAAAGAAATCGCCGTTGGCAGCACAGGCTCGAAGAATAATGCTCTACTAGTACCAAAAGGCAGTGCGATTAAAGGCGTTGAGCAGTTAAAAGGTAAAAAAATCGCCGTCGCCAAAGCGACTAGCGGCTATGATATGTTGTTCCGCTTGATAGATAAAGCAGGCTTAAAAGCAACGGATGTTCAGATTATTCAACTATCCGCAGACGAAGCGAAGGCTGCTTTCATCGGAGGTTCCGTTGACGCTTGGAGCATAGGCGAGCCTTACTTATCCACTACCGTGGTTAATGATGGAGCTACTGTATTGGCGGACGGATCCAATATCAATTATATAAGCCCGGCTTTCCATATTGCCCGAACCAAATTCGCTGAGGAACATCCTGAGCTTGTAACAGCCTACTTAAAAGTTTTGGAGAAAACCTTGATTTGGCAAAATCAAAATCTTGATGAAGCTGTTAAGATTTACTCCGAAGGAACCAAGCTGAATGCAGATGTTGTCAAATCCGTAATCAAAAATGTTAGCTTTGCTACGCTTCCAGTATCCGACCCATTTGTGAAGGGCCAACAAGAGCTAGCACAATTTCTTCTCAATGAGAAAGCCATTAACAAGCTGGTTGATCCATCCAAGGTCGTTGACAATACTTTCATTAATAAAGCATTAGAAGACATCAAAAACAATAAATAACACCTCGAGGTGAATCTATTATGAGTAATGTAACTCTTCCTATTCAAGAGCTAAGAGAACTGGGCAAACAAGTTTTGCTCAAGCATGGAGCAACCAAGCGTGAAGCCGAAATCGTAACAGAAGATTATTTGGATGCTGATCTAAGAGGCCGTTTCTCTCACGGCTTTACTTACTTCAGAAATGCCGTAGAGGCTTTCACTGACAAAGGGGTATACCAGGTAGGCCCATTCGACGGATCCTATATGCATATTACCGGCAACAGCGACTTAGGACATATCGTAGCTCGCGAAGCTATTGACCTTGCCATTCCATTCTTGCCTGACCGCAAGATGATATCCATAGGCTTAACTGACATTACAAGGTTCAACTGTTCAGGAATTATTGCAAGATACGGCGCTGAGCAAGGTGCAGTAACGCTGGTATTCGCTTATGGCGGGACAAGCGTTATGACTCCCCCTGGGGGCATGGCAGCAGCGGTTAACAACACACCGCTTGGGATTGCCATCCCGCACACTGATCCGTTGTTTGTCCTCGATATGGCAACATCTGAGCGTGCCTGGGGTCATGTGACTCTGGCCAAATATAATCAGGAAGCCATTCCAAACACATGGGGAGTGGATCAACAAGGACAACCTACGACCAACCCTGCTGAAGTGAAGTATTTATCACCTGTCGGTGGTTATAAGGGATTCGGATTAGCACTTGCGTTCGAAATGCTTGGAGGCGCTTTGGTCAATGTTCCTATCGGCTCCAAAGGGCCAGGAAAAAGCAGAGGTGCGCTCATTCAGTTAATCGATCCTACCATATTTGGTCATACGGTAGAATCTTTCCGCGAGCAAGTAACCGGCTTTCTAGGAGAGATCAACGCTGTACCCACTGTAGACCCAGACCATTCCATTACGTATCCAGGTCAAGCATCCGAGCAGCGATATCGTGAGCAGCTCAACTCAGGCGTCATTACCGTACATGAATCTGTTATTCAATATCTTCAAAATCAACTTAAAGATGAATAAAATTAGACTACCATTGAAGAGGGCTTTCTATGAAAACTCGCGAACATTATAAGAAATATATGTACGGAATCATATTGCCTGCCATTATATTGACCATTTGGCAATTGGTCGGATCGCTGCATCTGGTTCCTCCTCAATTGCTACCTACACCGATTCAGATTTTTGAAGCTTTTATAACCTTGATCGGTGACGGTGTACTACTGGACAACCTTTCCGTTAGTATTTATCGTGCTGTCGTCGGCTTTGTTATCGGAGGCGGACTTGGTTTAATATCAGGATTATTGGTCGGTTTTTTTCGGAAGACGGAATATACCTTGGATCCTACCTTGCAAATGATTAGAACCGTACCGCATTTAGCCATCATGCCGCTATTTATTTTATGGTTCGGGTTCGGTGAGTTTTCGAAAGTACTGCTGATCGCTAAAGGAGCCTTTTTCCCGCTCTACCTAAACACCTTTCTCGGTATTCGCGGGATTGACTCCAAGCTATTCGAGGTTTCACGCGTGCTTGAGTTCAGCCGGTTTAAACAAGTAACTAAGCTTATACTACCTTCCGCTATGCCTAATATCCTGCTCGGTCTTCGCCTATCACTTGGTATGGCGTGGCTGAGCCTCATCGTTGCTGAATTGATGGGAGCCAATTCGGGTGTTGGCTATATGATATCCGACGCGAGACAATTTGCCCAAACCGATGTCGTATTTGTCGGTATTGTAATATTTGCTTTAGTTGGCAAGCTGACGGATTCTCTTGTACGCAAGCTTGAGGAGCGATTGCTGCGCTGGCGAGACAGCTACGATGGAGCCGACAAATAATACATCGCGTCCACACTATGAAAAAGGTTTAAATGACAAAAAGAGCTTCAACCAAACATCGCGGTTGGAGCTCTTTTATATTTGTACTATAGCTTAAACCTTTGGATCAGCAGTTCCAGGCGCTCTGACATTTCTTCGAGCTTTTCAGAAGAAACCGATATTTGCTGCATAGCTTCCATCTGAACCTCGGCTGCTCTGGCTATACCTTGAAAATGCTCTGAGGTATCTCTGGACAGCTTGTCCATCTCATCAGCGGATGCCGTGACTTGCTCGGCTCCCGCGGCTATCTCTTCAGAGACAGCCGAAACCTCTTGAACCTGCTTCGCAACCCTTTCCACCTCAGACTGAATACGTCCAAAAGCATTGCCGGCATTCCTTACAATAACAAGACCCGACTCCACTTCATTCGTATCCATGTTAACCCCTTTTACAACCTTGGCCGTATCTTCCAAAATATAACCAATCAATTCGCCGATTCTGGCTGCTGATTCCTCCGATTGAACCGACAGCTTGCGGACTTGGTCGGCTACGACGGCGAAGCCTTTTCCATGCTCACCGGCTCTTGCCGCTTCAATTGCAGCATTCAGCGCCAACAGGTTCGTTTGAGCAGATATGTCTTTAATTACATCGACAATTTGGCCAACATGATCCGACCGCTCGGCCAGCTGCTCAATATCCTTAGCCATTAAATGGGATGATGCTTGTATCGATTCCATCTGCTTCAATGCCTGGAGCACAAAATCATTGCCGATTCTAGCTGCATCTGTAGCTTCCTTGGAGGCCTCAGCAACTACGGATAAGGAGTCGGCAATACGTTGAACGCCTGCCCCTACCTCATCCACAGCCCTTGCTGTTTCACCGCTTCGCTGCTCCTGTGTCTTGGCAACCTCCACAGCATCCGACAAATATCCGGTTATCTGTTCACTGGAGGCACTAGTCTCTCCCGCGCTCTCCGCCAGAACTTGACTGGACTGCTTCATATTATGAACGCTGTTTTGAATTTCTTGAATCATATCCCTCAGTACAAAAATCATTTTTTGGAATGCATCAGAAAGACGGCCAATTTCATCCTTGCCCTTCACTTCCGTTTTTGCTGTCAAATCCCCGCTTTGTACCTTCTGCATTTCGCGGGTTAACCGCAGCACAGGCGAAACGATCATTCGAGAAAATATGTAAATAATAATAATTGAAACTAGCAAAATAGTCCCGGCAATGATCATCGTATTTCTTTTATTCTCACGAAGCAGCTCATATACGGTTGAAGCGTCAAAATCAGCTCCGAGTACTCCCAGCAGTTCGCCTGTAGAGGACTTAATCGGAACATACGCTGAAACAAGGGCTCCGTAAGGCTCAATCTCCGTCAGCTCGCCAACCTGAATTTCACGATCCGTAAACGCCTTTTTCTGGACCACTCCCATGCTGGTCTCCACTTTACCCAACGGGGAAAAATCTTCTCCTTTAGCATCAAGAGGCATCCCGTCAACAATATAATAATATTCCGCGGCATCCCCTTTTTTCCGTTCGGCCATTGTATATAAGTACTTCAAATTATTGGCCTCTCGAATATCATTCAGCTTTAAACGGAGCTCCTTGTAGTAAGCGTTTTCCCCTTTCTCAGGATTGATATCACGGTATTTCTCAAGATCAATCTGCTTCGAAGCGTATTGTGCAATACTTCTTGCTTGCTCTCCCAGCGAACGTGTGATCAGACTGACCGACGATGTATAAATCACGTAGCTTAATAAGGAACCTGACAATAAAATAATAATGGAAAAAACCAGCATAATTCGCAGGTGAAGGCTTTTCAACGAATGTCTCCCCTTATTTTTATGATTTTCCTGTTTATTTTACTATAAATAGATCGTTTATACTATATAACCTTTATTAAGTTTAATAGTTTTGAAGATGGAGCACGGCTCCGCTCATCTATCTCATTGAAGCCTTCAACACCAAAAGTCTGAAAGTAAAAATATCGATCGGATTGATCCCTGCTGTAATATGGGCTATGGCATTCATTTCATAGAAAAAAGACCTGACCCTCGCCAGTCAGACCTTTTTTCTGCTGATCACTTAATCTCTGCCAAACCCCTGCTCCTCCAGATAGCTCTTCATATGAAGCCGCGCTGGAGTTTTAAGCTTATTGGCCATATCCTCGGTCCAAGTCGAGGTTCTTTTGCCGCCTGTACGGAGGGTGATATATTCCTTCATCGTACG
The DNA here is from genome assembly GCF_042676305.1 of Paenibacillus sp. GCM10027630. Classification (NCBI taxonomy): domain Bacteria; kingdom Bacillati; phylum Bacillota; class Bacilli; order Caryophanales; family Paenibacillaceae; genus Paenibacillus; species Paenibacillus sp. GCM10027630. The sequence goes on from NZ_JBHTGY010000012.1 coordinate 22,638, forward strand.
GTCATAGTCCTCGACAGACTTCGTCATACGGTCGGAGTCGTATGTATTCTCATGCAGCACCGCATCCAGCGGCAAACGAGGACGCGGGCCCGACTGCTGATCCGGGTATCCGATGCACATGCCGAATACCGGATACACGTGTTGCGGCAGCTTAAGCAGCTTGGATACCTCCGCGATATGGTTGCGAATGCCGCCGATGTAGACAATACCGAGCCCCATCGACTCCGCCGCAATCGCAGCATTTTGCGCGGCCAATGAAGCATCGACTGTGGCTACAATCAAATTCTCCATTGTGCCTATATAAACAGGCTCATCATCTTCATGCTTGCCGTATGCCTTATGCAGCCTGTGCAGATCAGCGCACCACACGAGGAACAATGGACACTCCACGATATAAGAATAATTGGCGGATAGAACGGACAACTGCTGCTTCATTCCTTGGTCCGAAACCCTTATGATGCTGTACGCCTGGACATTACTGGAGGTCGAGGCACTCTGTGCCGAGGTTACAATGGTGCGAAGCTGTTCGTCGGTGACAGGCTGCTCTGTAAATTTGCGCATGGATGTGTGTTTCTTTAATAAATCGATAACCTCATTCATTTCCCTTCATCCCGCCTTCACTTCGTATGATACTGTCCTATATTACCCATTATTTAGGATTCGATTACCGAAAGCAAGCTAAGCCTCGAACTGAAATAAACGGTAACCTCAAAGATTGGCTTATGCTTAAAGCGCCACATCTTTGGGGTCACCGCTTACTTTACGGATCAGGACTTCCCTATTTATTGCTATTCCTTTATCTTTTCAAACTTTGCATCATACATCCTGAACATAGTCTTATAACCGGACTCGTCAACCTTAATCCCGACATCCAGTCTGCCGGTGATTTTTAGAGGACCTGTAGTAAACCGAAGCTTATCCCCTTTGGGTAAATAGACGATCATGATCTGGTTCCAATAGGTTTCATCTCCGTTGTCAAAGGGACATTCGGCTCCAGGCTGAGGAATAAGCAGGAACCAGTTTTTTTCCATCGACAGCACTTCACCCATATATCCTTTGATTTCCACCTGTTTCCCGCTTAAATCCCAAAACTTATCCGAGGGAGTTGTCTGCTTATCGTTGTCGAAAAACTCCGCCCATTTAATCTCTGATTGATTAGCGCTTGCCGCCGGCTTCTTTGCAGGTGCTGCTTCTTGTTTCTCTTTCTCGGTGTTTTTCTTTTCCTCAGCGGCAGTATCAACCTGTGGTTCGACTTTTACAGCTGCTGCCGTCTCTATAGCTTGCTTAACCGGCTGTTCCGGTTGTTTAACGGGTTGGTCCGTTTGTTTTACCTTCACTTGCTCCTGTTCCTTCGGGGGATCAACTGGGGGAGAAGTGACGCTATTATTCAATACTGGAACTACGGGAGCATCGACTGAAGCAGCTGGTTCAGCTTTTTTCAATTCCGGTTTCTCTGCTGCTGGCTTCTTATCTTCGGTGACGACCGGGCTCGCAGAAGCTGACTTTTGCGGCTGCACTAACGGCATTGCTTCAGAAAACGTATGAACCTGCTGCTCGGAACCTTTATTTCCACACGCGGATAGGAGAATACCAAGCCCTACAATTAAACTTATCCACTTCATGATGTTCACCTCCTGCTTAGCTTCTAAATAATTGAAGAGTTTCAACCTTGTACACCCGATAGGCTGGACCAACGGAGGCTAGAATACCTAGCACGATAGTACCTGTTACTAAGTAAAGCTCGGTAGCTTCTATAGCAAACGCATTAATATGAATACCCGAGAATTCAAACATCATATTACTGCCCAGATAGCATCCCAGGTGGCCTATAAAAACACCTAATACCAGACCGATGGTTGTGATAAGCAGCCCTTCACCAATTAATGTAACCCATATAAAAGATGCCGATTTGCCGATCAATCTCAATAAACCAACATCCTTTTGCTTCTCATGAATAGCGGCGACCAGAGACAGCGCAATAGAAATGGTGGCAAGCAAAATACATAATACGGTTACGACTGTAATTAATTCAGTTCCTCTGTCAACCATATTGACTACATCCGCAACGACTTTACTTGTATAAACCGCCTGGATATTATTCAGCTTGTCATATTCCAGCTTAATCGCTTGAGTACCACCCAGAGACTTCGGTTTGACCAAAATAGCTGTTATTTCCTGCTGCTCGGCCTTCTCATTGTGATGAACCTTCCAAGCATAGTCGAGGGTTGTAAAAAGCGCCCGATCATCCGCACTATTCAGAGTGGGGAGTATACCCACTACCGTATAAATAAATTGGCTGTGCGCTTCTTCCTCCTCTGCATCGTGATCCGAATGCTCCATCTCTTCCGCTTCATGATGTTCAACAAGACCATGTCCGCCTTTAAATGTATCTCCCACTTTCAAGCTTGCCATCTTCGCGACATGCGAGCCTATAACAACCTCTCCGAGCTGATTGTACAGCCTTCCTTTTGCCAAACTTCGTTCACCATATCTTACCGGAAAATAGGCGGGCCCGATACCGACAATAGGGTACCCGTTATAATTATCGCCCGTAGTCATAGCAAAAGCTTTATCCACCTCTTTATTGCTCTGCAGCTTTTCCAAAATAGAATGAGGGATATTACCTGTTGGTGTGCCCACATGATACAGTGAATTTAAAACAAGCTGAGATTCGCTCCCCTTGGCACCGACAGTCAGCTCAAAAGGACCGTAGCCCTTCGCTGCTCCTTCTTCAATTCCCGCTTTGGCGAGCATAAGAATAACTACTAGCGCAACCGTCAGCGCTACGGAAATGATAGTCAAAAGAGACAGCGTCTTGCGATACACAATGTTTCTCCATATAAGATTCAACATGGTTAGCCTACCTTTATTTCATTGGTTATGTTCTTCGATATATCACGCTTTACAAGCGAATTGATTTCATTGATGTGAATGGTTTTTTGAAAAAGCTCAGATAAATGCAAGTCATGAGTGACAGCAACTAAAGTGCTTCCTTCTGCATCGCATAGATCGATTAACAGAGACATAATCTGGCGGGCTGTTTCAAAATCAAGACTTCCCGTAGGCTCATCGGCTAAAATAAGAGACGGCTTGTTGATAAGCGCTCTTACGATAGCTATACGCTGCTGTTGGCCGCGAGATAATTGAGCAGGTCTATGATCTTTTCTATCGAGCATGGCTACTTTCTGTAACCATTCATGAACTTTCTTTTTTCTGTCTGCTTTTGCTATATGCGATGGGAGCACAAGCTCAATATTTTGCTCTGCGCTCAAAGATGGAATTAAATGGAAATCCTGAAATATATAACCGATTTTCTCGGCTCTGTATTGATCCCTGGCAGCTTCAGACAATTCATGCAACGGCTTAAGATCGACGCTTATGCTTCCACTATCCGGTTTAAGAATACCGCTTAACAAATGCAGCAACGTACTTTTACCGCTACCGCTTGGCCCTATAATAGCAACTCTTTGTCCCCGCTCTATTTCCCAATGCGGCACATCAAGTATTGGCAGGCTTTTGCCATTCAACAAAAAGGTTTTGACAACACGGTCCATAATGATCACTTATTTCACCTCAAGAGTAAAACAGGAGAACTCTAAAAAGTTCTCCTGCTTCGGTATAGTATAGTAAGCCGTTATCGAATTACTTTAAAATTAGACGCTCGGATAAAGCATCCCATTTCATGCTCATGCCAGTCAGTTGGTTGAATGCATCAAGAGACAAGTAAAGCGTTCCATTATCCAGGTTAGCTGCAAGTGAAGATTCTTTTCCGTTCAGTGTTACGCTGTTGTTCTCTACGTTAACTGTCAAGGTTTGCGCGCCCTTAGTAACTTTTACACTGTGGGAAGCTTCGTCCCAAGCTACTGTTGCACCCAATTTGTCAGCTAAAGCTTTTACCGGATAAAGTACAGCGCCTTCGCGGGTAATTTTAAACTTAGGGTACAAGTATTTAGCTTGCATTTCAGCAGAAGTGGCTGCAAGATCCAAACCTACAACTTTTGCCCCTGCGAATGCGATTTGTGTGTTATCAATGTTGCCTTTTACCATATCAGCTATCGGACCATAAGCCCATACGCCAACATCAACCGCGGAGTGACCATGGCCAGCCCAACCAACTAACAATCGTTTGGACACGACTGCGTTATACGCACCTTCTTGCTTATAAGAGGAACCGTCACCTTTAATGATAAACTCAGCTTCCTCATCGCTTAAATCAGTGATCCAAGTATTTTCAGCAACAATAGCGCGAACTTCTTCAACCGTTTTGGCTTTAGCTAGAGCGGCGTTGATAAACTCGGATGATTTCTTTTGCTTGCCCCACAAATCAATATTCAGCTCGTAGATGTTGTCACGGGACAAAGACAGTCCGCCTGTTTCATGGTCAGCTGTAATAACAACGGATGTGTTGCCATCTTTCTTAGCAAAATCCATAGCAACCTTCACAGCTGCATCGAAATCCAAAGCTTCTTGTACTGCAGTTGGGAAGTCATTTGCATGGGAAGCATGGTCAATACGTCCGCCCTCGATCATCATAACGAAACCATTTTTTTGAGCAGACAAAATTTCAATCGCCTTCTCCGTCATAGCACCAAGGCTTGGGATCGTATTGTCACGGTCAGGCGTATAAGCTACATGGGATCTACCGAACAATCCTAGAGCCTTTTCGTTTTTAGCAGTCAAGGATTTTAAGCTGTCTGTATTTTCAACGACTTTATAGCCTTTTGCTTCAAAATCGCCAATGATTCCTTTATCTGTACGCTTACCTTTCTCTTCTTTGCCTACGAAGAAATCTTTACCGCCGCCAAAGAGTACGTCTACGCCACTATCCAAGTATTGGGATGCGATAGCATTTTCATTATCACGGGAGCGAACATGGGAGGCATAAACAGCCGGAGTAGCATGGGTAATTCTGGCTGTAGTAACCAAACCTGTTGCTTTGCCTTTTACTTCCGCAGCTTCAATAATGGATGCAAACGGTTTGGAAACATCTTCATTCGAAATACTGATACCCGCGTTGTATGTTTTGTTACCCGTTGCAAAAGCTGTTCCGGCTGAAGCCGAATCCGTTACCGCTCCGGAAACGAATACTCCGCCATCTTCACCTGGATCTGCATATGTAGTAGCTTGGCCAACATAATAGCCGTCTAAATTCAATTTGTCTTTACCCAGCGCAGCTTTGGAAAAATAACGAGCAGCTGTAACCTGTGCTGGGCCCATTCCATCACCAATTAAAACAATAAGGTTTTTGGATGCTGTTGCTGGTGCTGCTGGCTTTGTTGCTTCTGTTGGTTTCGATGAATCTGTAGTTTTAACTTCATCCGCAGCACTGGATAGTGGAATTGGCATTATAGATAGAAGCAAGCTGGTAGCGAGTAATCCTTTAGTAAGTTTGTTCAAAACAAAGTCCCCCCAGATAAATTAATGTATGTTCATATAATATCCTAATATAAATTGGCCCCCGGATTGTCAACCGATTGTAAACTACAGTTTAAGATTATATTAAGTTGCTGAAAGAAAGGCTTCTATTCGAAGCCCGTTTGATGAAGATACATTCATTATCACTCCTCCCCCTCCCACACCGATGTTCTCTTTGTTCTACTATTTACTGTGCGTGCTTTCTTACTCTTAACCAGTCTTCGATGCGGCATTTATAGCTGCCAAGTGCTTTTCTTTGTTAGTCGAAGAATTAGCGGAAGTAATTGTTCCGTTATGGCTTAGAAAGCACACAAAAACAGAGCGATAACGGAACAGTTGCTTCCGCTATCGCTCTGTTTTGTACATATTTCTCATCATTCGCCCCACATAGCGGAATTCTGACTTCCGCTATCATCCTAAATTGGATGCTCCAGACTAAATAACGGAATTTCAAGTTCCGTTAAAGACCTTTAAAACACATAACTACTCCCCGCTTATAAAAAGGAGCTCGCTCGATGATGATTGAATACGAAAAAAATAGTAAGAATTCATTTATGTTAAGAACTTAGAAAGGGTACCCTGCTTCATACTTTGGCGCTCTAAAGAACTATGCTACCTAAATGGTTGATATTTTCTTAGGTATTTGGGGGAGAAGATAGCATGTCCCTACATCTATCTAGCCTAAGGGTCAAGCTTCGCTCTCGCTAAGCTCCCTCCCTAAAACTATACAAAACAAAAAAAGCCCCGCGTCATTTTCAACGCGAGGGCTAGTCTATACCATGTTAACATTTGCTGCTTGAAACTAGCCAAGCACAAGAACGTACACATGAACAAGCTTTAACTATTTCACTGTTTTGTTGTACAGCTGAATCTTGGAAGTTATTTCTTTTGCTGCTGCATCCAAAGCTTCCTTCGGAGACTTCTTGCTGTTGAGCACTTCTTCGATCGCACCTTCAACAATTTGTCTTGCTTCCGGGAATACACCCATGACCGCGCCCTGTGTTGCTGTGTTCAGCTTCGTTTGGTGAAGTTGGTCAATCGCAGTCTGGAACTGAGGGAACTGTTTTAGGTTAGTCTTTACAATCTCTTCGTCATAAGCTTTTTTGGTGATCGGGAAGTATCCGGTATTCACGTGCCAGTATGCCTGCTCTTTAGGTGAAGTCAAAAATTTGATGAAGTCCCAAGCTGCTTTTTGCTCATCATCGGGACGATTGTTCATCATCCACAAGCTGGCTCCACCGACAACGACGCCGCCCTCTTTCGCATCTGCTGGTTTCGGGAGGAAGCCTGTGCCCACTTCGAATTTGCCGCCGGCGCTATCAACAAGCCCTTTAAGTGCTGCCGTGGACTCCAGGATCATCCCTACCTGTCCAGCGGAAAATGCCTTCTTGGAATCATCTGTCTTGCGGCCCAGATTGTTTGCAGCCTTCGTGTCCACCAAGTCCTTCCACCAGGTCAACACTTTCACGCCCGCATCCGAGTTCACCAGTGATTCGGTTGCCATCGAAGTCCGACCGTTCCCGTTGTTTATGAATTCCGCACCTTGGTTGGCAAATAACTGCTCTATGAACCAGCCGTAAATCGCAAAGTTTGCTCCAGTAGCTTTACCGGACTTGGTGATGGCATCTGCCGCAGTCTTCAATTCCTCGAAAGTTTTCGGAGGTTTCGCAGGATCAAGACCGGCTGCTTTAAACAAATCTTTGTTGTAGTAGAGAATCGGATTAGATGTATTAAACGGCATAGAGTATAGTTTGCCGCTCAGGGTATAGTAACCAGCAATATTCGGTTCCAGCTGCGACGCATCCCACTTATCTGCATCAATGAAATTTTGCATCGGAGTAATCGCTTTGGAATCGATCATGAAGCGACTGCCGATCTCGTACATCTGTACGACTGAAGGGCCTTCGCTTGTACCCATCGATGCCTTCAGTTTGCTGAGCAGGTCATCGTAACTTCCTTGATAAACCGCTTCTACTTTTATTTTATCCTGGGAAGCGTTATAATCGGCCGCCATTTGCTCAACGACTTTAGTATTCGCTCCACCCATCGCATGCCAGAAGACCACTTTCTTAGGTCCGCTTGCTGCAGTTGCTCCTGGTTTGGCTGGCTCCGGTTTTTTACTGTCCGTGCTTTCCCCCATATTTACACTACATGCCGAAAGAAACATCATGGTGGCTGCCAAAACTAAGCTCGTAAACCCTTTTTTCCCCATTGTCTATACATCTCCTCGCTCAAAATGAATGAAAATATATGATTAGCCTGTTAGGTAAACAGACGGATCAACGCTAGTTTAACCTTTCAATGCGCCTGAGGTAATTCCACGTACCAGTTGTTTCACTCCAAAGGCCAATAAAAGAAATGAAGGAAGCAGAACCAACGTAACCCCTGCCAAAATCAGATTCCACGACATGACTTCGGCATGCTGCAGCATAGCAACTCCAATTTGCACTGTTCTCATGGAAGCCCGGTTCGTAATCAGAAGGGGCCATAAATAGTGGTTCCAATGCGTAAGGAAAACATACACCGCCAAAGTGGCCAGAGCAGGACGCGAAAGCGGAAGCACAATCGAGAAAAAATTTCTGAGATGACCGCATCCGTCGATTTTGGCCGCATCAAACAGCTCATTAGGCAGCTGCAGGAAAAACTGGCGAAGTAAGAACACCCCGAAGGCACCGGCCATAAAGGGAACGATCAGTCCCTGGTAGCTGTCCATCCATCCCCAATCCTTAATAGTCAAATAATTCGGAATGATGGTGACTTCCCAAGGAATCATCATGGTCGAAAGAAAGACGACAAACAGAATATTTTTCCCCTTAAAATTCAGAAATGAAAAGGCATAAGCTGCCAGGCTTGACGTAATAATCTGGCTCACAGTGATCCCCGAAGAGACAATAACACTGTTAAGAATAAAACGGATGATTGGAAAGCCGACAATGGCGTTCTTGAAATTTTCCATATACAGCTGAGAAGGAAATAAGGGGGGCGGGAAGTTCGAGACTTCCTTATCTGTCATGAACGATGAGAATACAGTAAATATAAGCGGATACAAAACCACTAGAGCCAGCACCATCAGCAATAAGTAATTCAGAGTCGGCGCGATTCTTCTCGCTATCATTGATAATGCACCTTCTTTTCCAGAACTTTAAACTGCACTACGGTCAAGATCATAATAATCGCGAAAAGAATCAAAGCCTGTGCACTTCCAATCCCAAAACGGAAATTGACGAAAGCGTCCTGGTAGATGGAATATACGATTACATTCGTTGTATTCATTGGACCGCCTTTTGTTAAAATGTGAATTTGGCCGAAAGCCTGAAAAGCACTAATCACAGACACGATCAAGGCAAAGAAAATGGTAGGCGATAAAAGCGGGAGGACGATTTGGACAAAGGTTCGTACAGGACCGGAACCATCCACTTTAGCGCTTTCATAAATTTCTTCCGGAACCCCTTGTAGACCGCTGGACAGGACGATAAACAAAAACCCCATATTCATCCATATCGTCATAAGAGAGATTGACACCAGTGCCCATGAAGGACTCGTTAACCAGGGGATCTGATCGATATGCGCCAGACTTAAAAAGTAATTCAGCATCCCGGCAGTCGGATGGAACAGCAGGAACCAGATGATGGACCCTGTACCCACCGATATGACGATTGGCAGGGAAAAAATGAATTGAAATATTTTCATGCCCCGTAATTTATTATGTGTGATGGCCGCCAAAAATAGAGACCATATGATCGAAGTGGGTACAGTTAGCAGGATGAATAGCAACGTCACTTTTAAATTCGAATAAAACTGTCCGGATCCAAGTAAATCCATAAAATTTTCGAGACCAACAAATTCAACGACCCTTCCTCTCGGGTCCGTAAGCGTCATACTTAAGTAGATTGATTTGGCCATTGGATAAAAAAGAAACGTAACAAACAAGATCAGGGAAGGAGCTAAAAATAAATAAGCTAAAACATTCTCCCCCCCATTCTTTTTCTTCGTTCGAACCCTTACATCCGCCCTTAAGTTTAAAGCGCTTTCATTATTTGGCATTCGGCATACCCCTTTCTTATGAGTTGCATTCTTATTGAAGGTAAAGCGCTTTCTCTTCATCTCTGGGTCGATCCATCATTTTTCCGATTTCGCCCCTTTCAGAGAAGTATGTGAATAATAAGAGAATAAAAAAAAACATAAATTAACATGTCTTATTTAACATGCAATCTATGTGAATCTCTTAATCTCCGTCACAATTATTAACTTGATCACATCATACCTGTTAACCCATATATTGTCAACAAAATTATATTATCAGTCTATTCTAAGATCGGGACGAATAGAACGTAAATAATTCAGGCTTCTGCCTATTCCTTCTACCACATCGTCCACCTGTTCATATTCGATCAGATAGACACCTTGAAAGGACACATCCTTCAGCAGCTCATCATAATTCAGATCATCGTCACCAGGCGCGCATGCTACCCAATAATTATCAGTCTGTTTCCAATCCTTCAAGTGACAGTAATTGATCCTTCCTCCCAGCAGTTTAGCGTAATCCGCCAATGGCCTCGATGGATCAACGGCTTTTAGATTACCGGGATCGAAGTTGAAGCCGACATTGAACGGCAATTCTTTAAGCAGCCGCTGCAAAGAGTTCCACTCCGTGGATGTCGTATGTTCATGGATGAATCCATTGTTCATTGGAGTATTACGCCCATGTGTCTCTATAGAGATCACCATGCCAAATTCCGAGCAAAGATCATTCATCTCGACAAATGCCTGCAGCATCCATGCCCGGCGTTCCTCCGTCATCTCAGCAGCAAGCTCGAATCCTGTGAACAATCGAACATGGGTGGCATTCAGGCGGGAAGCAAGCCGTATGTCATGAGCTACCCGCTCCTTCATCTTGCTTAATTGCTCCTGTCCTGCTATTGTAAAATCGTTGTCCAATGCCACGAACGGAGCTTTGATACCGTAATCCTTCATACAAGTTAAAAGATCGTCTATACCCTTTTGGCCGATATCCCTTTGAATCCGTCCGGGAAAATCACCCCCTATTCCAAGCTCCAAATAACGAAGATCGAAATTTCTTGCTATCCTGCAATGCTCTTCTATCGAACGGTACTGTAAGCCCCATTCCCCTAATCCTACGATCATGCTATACTTCCTCCCATTGTTAAAAGCATTAAGAACTAGCCTGCTCAAGCTCGTTTAGTACTAACTCCTGCTTTGTTTCAGGATTGCTAATAACGCTCTGCTTAGAAGTATTTTTTAATAAGGCGCTTCAATTCATATCTCATCAATATTGTCTGTTCGACAGGACTCATGCCGGCAGCCTCTTCAGCAGGACCATTAGAAAATTCCATGGCTATAATCCCTTTCCATTTGAGCCCGCGCAGTCTTTTCATAATCCGGTCATAATCAATCTCCCCGAACTCATAAGGACATTTCGCCCAACCAACCGCTGACTGCCGAGCATGCATGTGACCCATATGTTCAAGCAGCTGCATAGACTCATCCTGATCGATTCCCTTTGCTTGAAAATGCAAGAAGTCTAATGTAAACTTCAAGCCTTGCACTTGCTGTACCATTTCCAGCGCTTTAGCCGGGAGCTTCAACAGCGAATGCATGCTGGGTTCCACATGGAACTGAACGCCATGATCGGCGGCAATGCTAACCAGTTTTCTTAGAACCTCTGCCGCGTATTCAAAGGAACGTTCATAGCCCATATCTTTTCTAAGCAAGCCCGCCGATCCAACAATACTTGAAAAACCGGACTGGCTGGCAAACCTGCAGATTTTATCAAAATTCCCATACAAGGAATCTCTTTGATGAACTTCAAGCTCACTGGGGCTATAGCTTTGTCCATTCAACTGCATATTGCCCATAAAATATTCAGCCAATTTAATGTTATATTTTTGGGAGAGCTCTTTCGTAATTTGGGCTTGTTGATCCGGGTTCTCCAAAACATCCGCTTGCTTTATAGTCTCAACGCCATCTACATCGATGTAATCAAACCCTAATTTTTTAATGAATGAAAAGGTTTCATCCGGGGTTCCCGGCCCATAGTTTCTTGAATGGCAGCTAAGCCCTATCATATGTTTGCACCTCATCTAAAATGTTGGCATTCGTAAATATTATCGTTAATACGAATGTTAGTCCATGTGATTTTGCCGATGACATTCCTCAATAACCGCGACACGCTGGCGGACTTGATCGAGGGTAACTTCCAAAGGAGCCTTATGAATTATGGTTTGATACAGCATGTTATAAAAGGTTTCCGTCATAGCGTTCATCAATTTTTTATTGCTCGGGTCTCCCTCGTAATCCCAGCTCTCTTCATACCACTTCAGCTGCTCCCGGCAGTATGCAGGCTCGCCTTGCTCATTGGCAATAGGCTGCGTATCCAGCTCATGCTCTTGCGCTTCCTCCGGCTTGAAATATTTCCAATCCAAATGGGTCGTTGTCCCTTTAATCCCGCCATTGGTACCTTGAATGTGGTACGTACAGTTTGGATAGCTGTTGCAGGAGGAAACCTCTATATCAATAACAGGCCGGCCTTTGCCATGTAAAATTACCTTCACATAATCTTCCGCATCACCGGAAGTATTGGCTCTATCCATAAAACAGGTGACATTGGGCATCAAGTCCGTGCCGAAAATTTGCAAAGCCTGATCAACTGAGTGCGGACCGTTGTTCAGCAGATTGCCGCCGTTGTTCGCCTGAAGCGTCTGCCAATCCCACCTGCGGGAGAAATTGCTATCCACAATGCTGACATGCACCACCCTGCCGATTATTCCCGAATCTATAATTTCCTTCACTTTCACAAATCCGGGAGTGTATCGTTTTTGATGAAAGGCAACCAGCAGCTTGCCTGACCTCTTGGCTGCTTCTTCCAGCATATCCAGCTCGGCAACGGTTCGGGCAACAGGCTTCTCGCAGACTACATTGAACCCATTTTCAAGAAATAAGCGGGTAACCGGAACATGCAGCTGACTAGGAGCGGCATTGACGATTAAGTCTATGTCAGTCCGACCAAGCAATTCGTTGTAATCCGCTACAACATCGCATCCATAATCCCGCTTAGCTCTTTCCAATCTTTCCGGTGCCGCATCGGCTATAGCCACAATTTCATATTGCTCTTTCATACTGCTTAACGAGTTCGTATGAATGTTTAATCCACTGCGGCCTTGGCCGATAATAGCTACTCTTATTCTACTCATCGCAACTCCTCCGCTGCACTCCTCATATACTGCGCATATTGAGGGAAAGCCACTTCCGGTTCTTCCAATTCCTCAAGGTACCAAGCCTTTTCCCATTCATACACGTAATAACCTTCATAACCCTTGTCCTTAAGCAGTTGAAACATACCCTTCAAAGGGATATCGCCTTGACCGGTAAGTACGTATCTATGAGGGTGTCTGCGGCCTGTTCCGTCCACCTTGACCGAATCTTTGACATGGGTATATTCAATCCACTGGCCCAAAGCATTCCATGTATCTTCTGGCTTCTCGCCGATTGTGCGGTACGGATGATGCAAATCCCAGAGGACGCCGGCTCCTTCATGATTCACCTGCTCCATCACCGGCTGCATATAACGGCAATCGGTCCAATCATCATGCGTTTCCACCAATACTTTGGCTCCGGAAGCGGCGGCGATTTGGGCCATTTCCTTCAGATGCTTCACGATTAAACGCGTAGCTTCCGTACGGTCGAGATCCCCTATTTTACCGCCGAAAACCCGTATGTAGGGAGTCCCGAAAGCTTCGCATAGCCGTGCATATTCCTTGACTTCTTCGAGATTTTGCTCGATTTTTTCTGCTGACACCGCTTGCACGGAACTGGAAAAACAGGATACCTTCAATCCGGCGTCCTTAATGAGAGCCAGTGACTCTTTCACATTCGTCGATAGCTCCGGAAGCTTCCATACATTCATTTCACCTTGCAAACCACGGAAATCGATAGCATCAAAGCCGTACTCCACAGCATTCCGTACAATCTTGTCAAGCGACCAACCGGGACAACCTAACGTAGTAAACGATAACTTCATTTTTTTATCTCCTCTATGCAATATTTTTGGAATATGCGGCGGCCACTTCGAGCTCATCCGCTGGTATGGATAGAAATGCATTCATCATTCTCATTATATCTCAAGTGATAGCACCTTAGGGAAAAAAATCCAATGATTTTGAATTTCTCACGGCTCTTCCAGCTTCCTTAATTGGGTTTCCCTGACCCCGATTAATCTAACTTTCCGTTGAAAAGTCCTCCGCTCCTTTTTTTAAATCCGCATGATTGTCTGATTACTAAAGTGGGCTCGATTTCAACTCTTTTTGGCTTTAGCCATGTGGATGTTTCCTGATCTGATATTAACGAGAATAGAAGCTCTGTAGCCCGGGTAGTTAGTTCTTCAACTTTATAAGTTATAGTCGTTAGCGGAATTTCTGCAAATCGGGAAGCCTCCAAATCATCAAAGCCTATAATGGCTACGTCCTCAGGTACCCTTAAACCTTGCTCACGACACCAACGGAGTGCACCGAGTGCCAAATAATCGCCCGATGCAAGAATTGCCGTAGCTGACCCATTTCTCAAAATTTTGGATGCGGCACGATAGCCCTGTTCATAGCTGGAATTTTCTACTGTAGCCACCTGATTCGGGTTGTATTCAAGCCCGCTATCCTTCAGAGCAGCGATATAGCCCTGGTGTTTTTCCGTATTTCTTGCCCCTCCATATATAATCGCTATTTCTTTATGGCCCAAGCTTGTCAAATGCCTGGTTGCCTTATAAGCGCCAAGATATTGGTTCATATACACGGAATCACTTGGCAGATTAAAGTTCCCGCCGGATAACAGGATAATAGGATAATTCGCCTCTCTTATAGCCTTAATTTTTTCCTGACTTTTCTTCTGGTTCTGTATATCGGTTGGAAACATGAAGATTCCATCAACTTGGCGTGACAGCATAATATCCAGCGCTTTGGTTTCGTAATTTTTATCGTAATCACTGGTCATCAGCATCATGTTATAGCCGTTAGCTAACAGCTTTCTTTCGATATTCTGGGCTGTTTCGATTTGAATAGGGTTCGTAATGCTAGGCAATATAAATCCAATGACAAAGGTTCTTTTTTGTACGAGGGAACGGGCGATTGAATTAGGAATATAGTTGAGCGCCTTGGCGACTTCTTGAACCTTTAATTTAGTATCTTCATTAATGCGGCCACTGTCCTTTAAGGCTAAGGAAACCGTATTAATAGACACGCCTAATTTCCTTGCTATATCTTGCTGCCTCACTCGTCTGTTCATAGATAATCACCTAACATTCTGTTTGTAGATGCCCTCTTTCACCTTTTGTATCATAATCTGGCGCTCCGCTCTTTCAGGGCTGCGCTATTTTTGACTTGGGCATTAGCCAAATACTGTGGATAAAAACCTGAAAGGACATCTACAATATTTTGAGCTACTTTGCCTTTCAATTCCCGTTCCGATTCTTCAGAATACCAGGCAACGTGAGGATTCAATATTACCTGTTCCATTTGTAAAAGCGGATTATCCGGTCTAATCGGTTCATACTCAAGCACATCCAGAGCAGCACCCGCAATATGAGAGTTTTGAAGCGCTGTGATCATTGCTTGCTCATTGATCAAAGGCCCTCTGGACGTATTAATGATTATGGCCTCCCGCTTCATCAGGCTGAATTGTTTCGTACTTATAAGCCCTTGAGTTCGTGGGTTTAGCGGGACGTGAACAGAGATAAAATCCGATGATTGACATAAAGTATCCAAATCAACTAATTCAATCTCGTATTGGGAAGCAATCTCACTTGTAATGAACGGGTCATAGGCTTGGACTCGTAAGCCGAGCGCCTTCGCTTTAAGACATAAATTTTGAGGAATTTTGCCGAAGCCCACCAAACCTAATACTTTTTCTCTCAAACGGTAAATCGGAATCGCCTTTTTGTATTCCCACACACCCTGTTTAACGTAGGCGTCAAGCAAAGAAACCTTGCGAGCGGATGCCAAGAGCAGCGCAAGCGCATGATCAGCGACCTCGTCGATACAATAGTCGGTACAATTGGCAACAACGATTCCTTTATGAGTTGCCGCATCCAGATCGATCGTATTTACACCTACGCCGTAGCGGGAGATCACCTTGCAATTGTTCAAATTTTGAATGACCCTTGCACTTATAGGTGCATATTGATTCAGGATCGCGTCTGCATCCCTTGCAAGCTCAATAACCTCTTCTTCCGTCCGGCACTGTGCTGATGTAACAAACTCAACGTCCAGCTGTGCCAGAACATCTTGCTCGATTTGAAGACTTTTATATTCGTAATCCGTAATAACCACTTTATATTTAGCCATAACGTATAGGGCTCCTTCCCCTTATGTTGAAATGCAGCTATAACCTTATGGTTATAGCTGCACGACTGTGTATATTTTTACAGTAACTTATTGTTTATGATCTCACACAATTTCTTGCAACCTTCACCATGCTACAAAACTGCTCGGAGCTCAACTTATAGTTCTCTCAGATCCTTACGGTCTACGAACTCAATTTTTGCACCATTCGGGTCTTTAACCATTGTAATTCTGCCAATCCCTGTACCCGCTGTTTTCGGGAAGCCCGGAAGTATTTCCAATCCCTGTGAAACGAAATATTCACTCAGCTCGTCAACATTATCCACTCTCAAAGCGATATGTCCAATCGGAGGAGATACCGGCTGTTGATTAGGACGATTTAGCAATTCAATTACATCATAGCCATAGTTCAGGTACACCATCGTTAAGTCAGTCGCCTCCACCTTCATGCGGATAAGCTCTTTCATGCCCATTTTCTCGGAGTAAAATTGCTCTGCTGCCTCAAGATCGTGAGCCGATAAGGAAATATGGTCAAATCCTAGCACCCGGCCCCCAACATCAGCAACGCGATACGTATTATCTCTTTGAATAAGCTCAACGCGAGTCCCGATGGAATCCGTCAAGAAGGTCAGCCTGCCGTCTCCTGATCCGGCTACCTTTGGTGCGAATTGAAATTCAAAGCCGTCTGCAAGCAGCTTTTCGTAATCGCCATCCAAATCGTCCGTAAGGAAGCAAACGTGATTCAGCCCCAGATTAACACGGTCCGCTTCATTTTGCCGGCATAAGAGCTCAATCATACCGCTGCCCAGCTGTACATATATACATTTGGTGTTATTGCCTGGAATATAGCTCTCGTTAACAATCTTCCCGCCTAGAATATCCACATAAAATTTAATATTTTCTTCGGCATCTCCAGCTACAATACCAACATGGTTCAATTCAGTAATCATTTTCTCTGCCTCCTAGTATTCGTTATGATTTATATGAAAGTTACGTACTACCGTCTTGGTTTTATAAATTCACCGCGTTTATAAGTCTCGGCAACTTCCTTCAGCGCTTTATCGCCGCCCTTGCTCTTCCATTCGTCTACAACCTTCTGCCAGCCCAGCGGCTCTTGACCGATGATCATTTTAGCCATGTGCTCGTTGAGCAGCTTAGGAATAGAGCTCATTTGCAGGTCAGGAGTCGTAGATAGAGCCTTTGGTTCTTCCTTCCAGCGTATACCGTCACGGCCTTCCTTGGACATCACGCTATCGAATTTACCCAATACCGCTTGACCATCCGGAGTCAGCTCAAGCAGCTTTTTATTGTAAGTGGCATCATGGAGCAGCCAGAAGTCATTTTTACGCCAATCTTCTCTGCCGGCTTCATCTGTGGTAACAGGCAGCTTGTAGTTTATTTTTCCGTTATCCTTGGTGTAATCGGTTCCTTCAATTCCGTAGGAGAAGAAGTTATCGGCTTCGTCCGACAACATCCAGTCGAAAAATTGAATAATGCGCTCAGGGTTTTTTGCCTTTTTATTGATCATATAACCCCGAATGACCGTGCCGCTTAGCGTACTGCCGCCCTTGCCATCGGTACCTGTAGGTGAAGGGACAATTTCCAGCTTGCCGTCAGGCACATTTTGTTTCAATTGCACATCATAGCTCAAAACATCCGCCGCATTTGCTGTAAATAAACCGCCTTGGCCTGTAATGATCGCCCGCTTGTAATCGGCAAACTGCTGGGTAGCGAAATCCTTGGTCATTAAGCCTTCATCGTACATCGTTTTGTAGGTGTTAATCGCCTTTTCCATGTTAGCTACATTGAAAAATTTGGGAACAGGCTCGCCGTTTGGACCTAAAGTCCATTGAGTCGGCATGACATCGTAGGCTCCGAGGAACATATCGGAAAAATTAAATTTCTCCCTTCCTACAAAAGGCTGCGATAACCCCATTTTCTTAAATTCCCTTAGGACGTTTAAATATTCCTCGACTGTTTTAGGGACAGGCAGCTTCGCTTTATCCAACAAATCCTTACGGATGATCGCAGCCTTTCTGCTTGGATTGGAGAGAAACTCAGGCAGAGAATACACTTTGCCATCGCTGAATTTCTGTTCTTCCCATGCTGCTTCCGGAATTTTCTTTTTGAGATTAGGTCCATATTTATCGATCAGATCATTCAAAGGTAAAAACGTGCCTGCCTCAATAGCTTGTACAAGCGTCTGTCCGTTCTCGTTCGTATAGCCTCCGCCCGAGGTTTGCACGACGTCAGGTATATCCCCGGCAGCAAACATCAAGTCCAGCTTTGTGCCATATGCTCCTGTTTCTTTCGCCAAATATTTGATATCCAGCTTGGTATGCGTCAGCTCTTCTAATTTCTTGAAATAAGGGTCGTCCTTAAGGCTCGGAATCTTCTCGACATACGTCGCATACACACGCAAAGCCATCGAAATAGGCACTACTTCATTCGAAGCTTTGGGGGCGGTCGTTCCTTGAGCAGGCGCTTTTCCTGGCGGAGCAGCATTATCACTGCAACCTGCAACTACTGTAAAGGCCAGCATCGTACTCAGCGTGATCGGCAATCCTTTTTTCACCAATTGAACTCTCATTTCGTTCCCACCTTTTTTTTAATAGAATCCTATTCCTTTAACGAACCGATCATCATGCCCTTTGTAAAATGACGCTGCAGCAAGGGGTAGATAAGTAAAATCGGCACAGTAGCCACGATGACGGTTGCCATCTGTATGCCTTCCGGTGACTGGACGATCATATCGGAAAAGGACGAATTCGCAGCATTGGACAACTCCTGATTGACGATCATTTGTCGAAGCTTGAGCTGAAGCGGATAAAGGGTACGATCGTTCAAATAATACAAGGCGGTTTGATAGCTATTCCAATGGCTTACCCCGTAAAATATCGCCATAGTCGCAATCGCCGGTTTGGATAAGGGAAGCACTATCTTCACGAGTATGCCGCCTTCAGAGCAGCCGTCGATTCTGGCGGAATCGATCAAGGCACCAGGAATGTCAGCGAAAAACGACCTCATGACGAAGAAATTGAAGGCACTGATCAAACCTGGAATAATCATAACCCAGATCGTATCGACCAAATGCAGCGACTTAATAACCAGGTAAGTAGGAATCAACGGTGCGGAAAAAATCATCGTGAACAGCACCATCATCAGCATATATTTACGTCCCATATATTCAGGTCTGGACAACGGATACGCGAAGGTCGCCGTGGCAATCAGGTTGATAAGCGTTCCTACCGTAGTAATAAAAACCGATACTCCGAAGGCCTTCCATATGGATACATCACTGAAAACATATTGATAGTTATTGAAGGTAACATCTACAGGCCAGAAGATGACATCCCCTTTTATAATGGCGTTGGAGCTGCTGAAGGATTTGGCTATTACATGTAAAAAGGGAAGCAACATGCTGAGCGATAAAACGGTTAATAAGGTCACATTGCAAACATTAAAAACATTCCTGCTGAAGCTGTTTCGGATTTCCATATGCACACCACCTTAATATAGGCTATTTCCCGTAGCCTTTTTGCTGAGCAGATTAGCTATTAACAACAGAACAAGCCCTACAATCGATTTGAAAAGTCCTATGGCTGTAGTGAAGCTGTACTGCGATTTTTGCAAACCGACTTCATAAATGTAAGTATCAATAATATCTCCAGGCACGTGATTGAGAGGATTCAAAAACACATAAACCCTTTCAAAGCCGAAATCCAGGAAATGTCCGATATGAAGCAGGAACAAGATAGTAAACGTTGGAAGCAAGCTCGGCAATGTAATGGAAAGCGTCTGCTGCCAACGATTGGCGCCATCCACCTTGGCCGCTTCGTACAGCTCCGGGTTAATCCCGGCCAGCACTGCCAAATAAATAATCGTTCCCCAGCCGACCCCCTGCCACAAACCGGTTGATATAAGAATCGGTCGAATAAAGGATTCCAGTCCCATGAAATAAATCGGTTCATAACCCAGCCATTTGATAAAAGCGTTCACTATTCCCGTGGTCGGCGATAAAATGCCGATGAAAATACCGCTGATGATTACCCATGATAAAAAGTGAGGCATATAAATGACGGTTTGCAGGATGCGCTTATAAATGACCAGCCGCAGCTCATTCAGCAATAAGGCGACAATTAATGGTGCCGGAAAGGCGATAAGCAGATCGTACATGCTGATGATGAAGGTGTTGGCAATAATTTTGAAAGCGTCCTGATTGCTGAACATATCTTGAAAATGCTTGAGTCCGACCCACGGACTGCCGAATATCCCTTTGAAAATGTTGTATTGCTTAAACGCTATGATTGAACCTATAAGGGGCACATACTTGAGAACAATGAAGTACAGCATCCCGGGTATGGACATGAGGTACAGCATATGATATTTCTTGAAATTCGATACTATATAGCTCTTCTTCACCCTATTGGCGGCTGTCGCATTCGATTTTAATGGTCGGCTTGTTATCACCGGAAAAACCCCCTCTTTTCAAGATAGCCTCTCTTGTCTACTGTGCAGCAAGCTCCACCCTTGTACCTGTTTCTGCAGATACATAAGCCGAATAAATAACCTCGATGACGTCCCTCGCGAGCTGTCCATCTGAGACAGGCTCTCTATCCTCTGCGATAGATTCCATGAAATCCTGCATTTCCTGCGGATACCCCCTGATCCAATCCTCATCCGGTGTCGTATAATTCCACCCCGCTTTCGTTTCAAGCTTCTCGGCTATATATTCCTGTTCGAAAATATCGGGATGAGGAGCATATATCATACAGCCGTCGTTAGGCGTCATATTGCATTTGATAACGGAATTGGAGGTGTAAATATCCAGCACATTCCTGATTCCGCCCAGCACTGCAAAGGAAGCAAAAATAACCGCCTTCGTTCCATCCGTAAAAGTCATAATAATACTTGCCCAGGTTTCAACATTGACCCAATCCGTAACTACCCAATGTTTGTCTTCCGCCTGGAACGAGGGGGTTTCAGTAATGGGAGAGGTATCTGCCACAACTGACTGAACCCTGATCGGTTCCCCTCCTTTGATCCTTCCTTCAAAGTTCTTAAGATGGATCGCAGCAGCTATCGGATGGGAGCCCAGAATGAGCAGCGACCCGCCTCCAGCGGTTTCCAGCCTTTTCGAAGCTTTGGCATGGGAGCCGCTATGGCTTTCCTCTGCACGAATGTCAAGGATAGTCCCGCTTCCCGCTTCCAGCAGCCGCTTAGCTTTTATTACCGATGGAGCATAAATCCAATTCTCCGCGTACATGAATTTGACTTTATTTTGTTTGACCGCCTCAAGAATAGCATCCGTTGATGCCAATGCCTCTTCTAAAGCAACTCTCGAATATTGCTTCTTCTGCTCCTCCGTACCTTCACGAGAACCGAAAAATCCGGTAATCGGTTTTTCACAAATGATATGCTTCCCCGCCTGTGCCGCTTCAATAGCTATTTGAGCATGCATCACATTGGGAACGCATAAGTCCACAACATCAATTTCTTTGTCCTCCAGCAGCTCGCGATAGGTCGAATAAACAATCGGGATGTGATGCTTATGGGCAAAAGCTTCCGCTTTCTCCATACTGTTCCCGGCAACCGCTTTGATAACGACCTCAACTCCATACACCTTTTGAAAAGCCTCTGCATGCAGTGAAGCGGAAAATCCACTTCCTATAATGCCAACGATGATTTTTTTCATTTTATCCACTCCTAGTTTCAGGGCATTCTAATAATAAACCCCGTTTTATTGTATCTTCTCTGTTTGTATAACAGCGCTTACAATCCAATGATGAGCGTTCGGCTTGATCTAGTCTTTAGCTGTTTTCCCCACAAAAATTTTTTGGAAAAAAATCCATCCGCTTAATGAGCTCATATATTATCCATGGCAAACGCTTTATATTGCGCATCATTATTCGTCATCATCAGGCATCATGCTGCAGCCTTTGTGAAAATAGTTTTGTTCGTAATTTTCAGGAGAAATGCAACCGATTACATTTAATTCGTTCTGAATCAAACAAACGAGCTATGAAATCGATATGAAGTTAAAACCCTTTGCCACCTTTTGAACCTTTATACAAGCGCCTAGTTTAATTCGATCACTATCCTGTAAGGCTCAATGAGACTGTATGAATTTGATAAGCCCATTTTCTTTGCGATGTCATCTTCACTGGCTGGCCGGTCTAGAGGGCCAAATCATTCACTTCAACTTCATCCCAGTATTAACGTTAACACAAACCTTATAAACATATATTAACGTTAATACAATGTGCTGTCAATTATAACTTTTTCAATTTGAAAAAACCCCAATCAGCTATACAGCCTATGCGGTAACTTATGATCTCCGGATCAATAAAATGACTAATCAAGAAGTAATTTAATCAAGCCTCTCTATAAACCAATTCAGTTCCGCGTGGGGTTCGACCGACTGCCAGGAAATGCCGCAACTCCCTGGGATTCACGCGCCGCGGTAGAAGTCGAAACAGCCATCCGTTTGTAAACTCATTCTTGCCTATGTAAGCCACCCGCGAAAGGCTCCCTACCCCCACCCGAATAAAAGTAAGGAGCCTTCCCATCATGGCAGCAGACTTGCTCTAATACAGCATTGTGTCTACTGGACGGTTATTTGCATGTGCCGCGAAGAACGATAACAAGGAGAATGTACAGTACCAGGATCGTTCCCGTTGTTGTCCATCCTACTGCCGGCTTATGCCAATGACCATGACCATGATGGTGCTCTTTTTTCGGCTCGTAAATATTGATTTCCTCATAGCTGGCGTGAAGATTGATGGGTGCGCTGTAGTGATGGACTGGCATCGGTGCCTGGGCTGGCATTTGCATTACAGGCATTTGCATGTTTGGTGCTGGCATGTTTGGCGCAGGCATTGGTACATGGTGCATAGGCATTTGCATCGGTTTGTATTTCTCCATTATGTTGGACACCTCCGTATAATAGTAAGGCATATGTTCCTGATGAACACATCAACAGTCTATGGTGAATCACCCATGGGGAACACGGTATTCACCCATAGCGGAAAAAATAGACTCTTACCCAGACCTTATACGGGCAATAGGAAAAGCTTCTATTCGAAGCCTTCTCTATGAAGATACATTCGTGACTAAGCGGTAGCTTTTCTTGTAATAACAGACTTGCTCAGCTCTGCTGAAAATTTATAAAGAATAAAACCTTTATCGAGACTTTTCGAAGATGAGCGGCCGCGATTCATTTGTAGGATTTCTTGCGAAGAAGATGAACCTCCGTTTCAAACTTATACTTCCTTATCTCGTAAGAAAAACCTTCAGGAAAATCATGACCACCTTTTGGGTGCGAACCAGACGCTGGTGCATGAAGAGAAAATGGAGTGTGGAGCTTCGGCCAATGTTGATTTCGTGTTTCTTTGATAATCATACTTACCACGATAGGAACACATCTTACTTTAAAAATCAAAAACTTGGCGAAAATAAACAACTAGACTCTCATGCAACGCCAAAACCGTAATCGGGGGCATCTCCCCATAATTAGCGGAGAATCCTCCCGTTAATTCCGGTAAATGAGAGATTTTCTCGCAAATAACTGGAAATCCTCCATGTAAATTCCATGTTTTGAAGTATTTTTCCTAAAATTATCTATATTAGAAGGAGCTTTTCCAGTTAAGTTCCCCACCAAGCATCTGATAGGAAGAATTAGCGCCAGAAATTCCAGTTAACCATTCGGTACCACCCATCGAAGATGTATTCGTGCTGTAGCAGCACCTATCTTACGAGCAGAAAGTTCAACATTCATTTAAGTGAAATAAACCTTTCTCTGTTTTTCAAGATTGAGCAAGCCCATCTATAAAAACTTACACTTTCGACTAAGAAAAGCGCCATGCGGTGTCTTTGGCGCATCCAGGTGTATGGTGGGGGGATTCGGTATGGAGTTCCGACCGCTTTTGAAAGGGCTAAGCCTTCGAATAGCCGGCTTGCAGCGGTAGGAACAGGAGCAGCAAGGCAGGTTTTATAGCCGAGCAATCAACGGTGGTGATGCCAGATCGGAGGTCACGACCTGCACGGGAGCCACGCCAGCACGGGGGTCATGACCAGACCGGAGGCCACGACCTGCACGGAGGCCATAGCTCCTCCACCCCTATGCAAAAAAAGACAGAATCGGACTAGCCGCCTGTCTCTCCTTATAATTGCTTAATCTGCTTTTCGCACAAAACGAAGCTTGATATCCTGAGGGTGGTCGCCATAGCCGGATCCGAACAGGTTCAATCCCCTGCAGTTCTTCGCATCTTTATGCACCTCCAACCTAACCTTAATCGGACGGTTGTAATGCAGGTTCAAGTCACTTAGTACGGTTTCCGCCGATTTCTCCCCATTAATGCAACTTCCTTCATCACTGATGCTCCACTCTGTCAGCAGCCCGTACTGTGAGCTCCCTAATGGAATATTGGAGGACAGCTTCCCTTTTCTGTCGCCAAAATCACCTTGGCATGTCCATGTCCCTATCGATTTACCATTGATGCTGAGGGAGATATCAGATGGCCACTCCTGATTATAGCCTTCCGCTTCCGAGCAAAGCTCTGCGCTTAACATCAGCTGCTGCAAGGGAATTCCTTTGGGCAGGGGGTTGGCAAACGAATATTCGACATAACCCGCCTCACTAAACCACAGCATATTAGCCTGTACCCGTTCCGGCATATAAAATGCCCGCGGATCGTCCGGGCAGCCGATCTTGCCTTCCAAGCCATACAATCCGCAAGGCGGGCCGATCTCGCAATCGGTATAAAGTCCTACCGGCATGGATAACTCTTCTACCTCATGTAATCCTTCTCCCGGTCGCATCGGCAGCTCAAATAGCAGCTTATCCAATGTGCGCGCACAAATTTTCTCACGCCCGCTTCCTTGTGAGGAGGTTAACAGCCCTGCCTGCTCCAAAGCCTGCACATTGATCGAGACCGTTGGCTGGGCAACACCCAGCTCCTCGACCAGCTGGGTAATGCTTTTGGGCCTTTCCCCTAATGCTTCCAGTATACGTAAACGCAAATCTCCCGCCAGCGCTTTCGCTACCTCTTGAATTTGATGCGCGGGAATTCGCCTCATTGTATCAGTTGGTTCCGCCATAAGTATTGCCGCTCCCTTCAATCAATATTGCAATATCACAATATAAATCACATATTTTAAATATTATTATTGTGTTAATATAATATAGATTGTATTATTTATATATTAAATAAGCAAGGAGAGGTTGTGCAATTATGATACATACTCAAACATCTATTCCGCGTCCTGAATTCCCTAGACCAGATTGGCAGCGAACAGATTGGTTGAACCTAAATGGAAGCTGGTCATTTGGGTTTGATCCCGACAACAGAGGTATTGCTGAACATTGGTTTAACGGATCGGCTCACGAATTGCCGCAACAAATTATGGTACCGTTCTCATGGGTTTCCCCACTATCGGGTATTGGAGAGAATGTCCTTGGAATCGGCTGGTACAGCCGAGCCATAAAATGGGCTCCAGCCCAACAAAGAGACCGTATATTTCTCCGCTTCGGTGCCGTAGATTACCATTGCGATGTATGGGTCAATCAAATTCATGTCGGAAGGCATAGCGGCGGCTATGGCACATTTGAATTTGATGTGACGGAAGCATGGAAGCACACCGGGGATAATTCCCTCGTTGTTCGCGTGAAAGATAATGACGAGCCTTACCAAGCACGTGGCAAACAAGGCTACGGAGAGATAAGAGGCATATGGCAAACCGTATGGCTGGAAGCCCGCCCCGACAATTATGTGCAGCGGGTACAGTTCACTACCCAGCTTGATGGAACCATTGAAGTGCAAGGTATTATTCATGCCTCCGCGGGAGGAGATGCCGTACTGTCGTTTTCTTTTGATGAGGGGCAGATTAATCATTCTCTAGAGCTCAGCTTAGAGCCAGGAGTCCAGCATTTTCACACCTCATTCCAAGTGACCAAACCTCGTCTATGGAGCCCTGAGACACCTCATTTGTATGAAGGGATGATTACACTCGAGAGCAGCAGCGAAGAGCCTGGCGATAATAGCTCGACAAAGAACAGCAAAAGTCTCATCGACAACATCGCTACCTATTTCGGAATCCGTACGATCGGGACGATTAAACATGAGGGTATGGAATCACGTTGGATTACGTTGAACGATAAGCCTATTTTCCTGAACGGTACTTTGGATCAGTCCTTCCATCCAACCGGTTTCTTCACCTACCCGACGGATGAAGAAATGCGGGATGAAATATATCGTCTGAAGCGAATCGGATTGAATATGGTACGCATTCACATCAAACCGGAAGAACCTCGCAAGCTGTATTGGGCAGATAAATTAGGGATGCTCGTTATGGAGGATATGCCCTGCTTCTGGGGAACGCCTGATGACCAAGCCAAATCCGCTTATGAACCGGAAGCATTGGAAACGATTTACCGCGATTGGAATCATCCCTCCATTTATTCATGGGTAATGTTTAACGAAACTTGGGGCCTTCTGCATGAATCGGAAGACGAATCCGGGACCGTGAAAACCTATATGCCAGAAACCCAGCAGTGGGTTAAAGAAATATACGAATGGGCTAAATCAATAGACTCTACCCGTCTCGTTGAGGATAATTCCCCCTGCCGCTACGATCATGTGGAGAGCGACTTGAACACATGGCATTTTTACCTGAATGGCTACCAGCTTGTCCGGGACCATATCGAACATGCAGTTCAAAGCACCCGTCCCGGCTCCAATTGGAACTATATAGATGGGCATCAGCAATCCGATGCGCCGCTGATGAACAGCGAATGTGGGGCAGTATGGGGTATTGAAGGCAGTGCGGGAGATAGTGATCTAGCGTGGCAGTACAGGTATATGTTGAACGAATTCCGGCGCCATGATAAAATATGCGGCTTCGTTTTCACCGAATTTAAGGATGTAACCAATGAGTTCAACGGCTATTACCGGATTGACGATTCAGATAAAGACTTCGGCTACGAGGGTTTTATAGAGGGTATGAGCTTGTACGATTTGCATCGGCCCGATTTTGTAGTCATAGATGCTCCTCCCTGCACTACGGTTAACAGTGGTCAAACGGTCAGCGTATCGCTTGCGGTTTCCAGCTTTGCTGATACCCATCACGGAAAACCTATGCAGCTGTCATGGGAGCTGTGGTATGACAGCTTGGGTTGCAAAACCATTGCCGATCACGGTATTGAAGACATAAGCTGGAACACTTACGGAGTAACCCAGCTGCCGCAGCTGCAAGTGCAAATGCCGCGTACGGATGCAGTAGCCATACTGGCAATCGAATTGAAGGACCCCGTGGATCCAGCTGTCCGTTCAGCTGTCGCCCGCAACTTCATCACCTTCGATGTGCGAAGCGGTGCTGCTGCAGGACTGTACGCCCTGGAGGGCCAGTGGCTTCAGATTGCGCCGACTGACTCGCTAAACAAACAGTGGGATTACACATGGCAGGCTTTGAATGACCATAAGGTGAATGGCAGCAATAGGAACGACAATCGTAATGGGGGATTTTTCGAATACGATATCGATATTTCATCTTTAACACGCTTCAATAGCTTTAGCTTTGGTGATATCGATATTTATTTGGAAGCCGCGGCCAAGGTGCTGCTTGCCAAAGACCAGCAGCTGATCGACGATCCAACCGTCGATATCTCGTACATGCATGGGAGAAAGGCCGATCCAGGAATGAACTTGAACTCCTATTACATGACCGATGCCAAGAAGCACTTCAGCACCGTGCAAGTGTACATTGACGGCCAACCCGTGGAGCTGCTGCAGCTGCCGGATGATCCTGCGGACAGCCGCGGAGTGCTGTCCTGGCACTATCAGCAGGATGACCGCAAACTGGATGAAGCCGGATCCTACGGCTATCTGCAGCGCATCCGCATCCCTAGCAGGATGATGCCGGGCATCATAGAGAGAGGCTCCTTCCGATTAAAGCTGGAGGTGCCGGCAGGATTGCCTGAGGAATCGGGCGGGCTATGTCTGTACGGCCGTAACGCCGGACGTTATCCGATCGATATATTGGTAAATTACAAATAAATCTGGCCCCTATATCCGTTCTTCTTGTGGTATTCTAATTACAGTTAAACTCTATCTTTCCGCTATCATTAAGGAGGAATCATGGTTACTACTAACAAAAGCTATGAAGGGTTATATCATCAGGAGCAAGCGATTTGGCTTAAAGCTGGCCCCTACGAGGCAGCTGTTCTGCCTGCCGTTGGCGCTAATCTCATTGCATTTCGCGATACATTGAACGAGTATCGGTTTTTGCATGAGCCTTCTGCAGAAGAAATGGAAGACTTCAAGAAAAGACCTTATGCTCATGGAATTCCCGTATTATTCCCACCCAACCGTTATGAGGATGGTAAGTTCCCGTGGGACGGCAAGTCCTACCAATTCCCTGTAAATGAAGCGGCTACCGGCAACCATCTCCATGGATTCGTACATAATATCCCTTGGGAGGTTGAGCATTATGGAGCAGATGAAACGGAGAGCCGCGTAACCTTGTCATTAAAGGTTCGCGAGGGCCATTCCGTCTACACCTATATCCCCCATTCCTTCACCATTAAGCTTAAGTATACTTTAAGCGCATCGGGACTGCTGCAGCATGTCATTGTGCAAAACGACGGAGTGGATACAATGCCTTGCCTGTTAGCTTTTCACACGGCCATTAACGCACCTTTTGCTCCTAACAGCATCGCATCTGATTATGAATTTAAATTAACGACAGGACAGCGCTGGGAGCTTAACGATAGAATGCTGCCGACAGGCAAATTTCAGCCTCTCACAGCAAACGAGGAGAAAATGAAAGCAGGCGGCCTTTCGCCGTTTTTCGAGCCGATGGACAATCATTATACAGCAGCGCCGCAAAACGGGCGCAACCGTATGGAATTGACCGATACCCGCAACCAGGTAACACTGGTGTATGACGCCGGCACTGCCTACAAGCAGTGGATGATTTGGAACAACAATGCAACGGAAGGGTTCTTTTGCCCGGAGCCGCAGGTCAATCTCGTTAATGCACCAAGCGTGCCGCTTCCTGCAGAGGAGATCGGCTTAATCGGCCTCGAATCAGGAGAAATTTGGGAGGCAACGAGCCGGCTTTATTGCATCAAGAAATAAGTGCCCCCTCTGCCTTACCCATGCTCACCAGCCTCATAAGGTAAAATACAAAGACTCCTACGTTACTGCCGGATGGCAATAACATAGGAGTCTTTGGCTTTACCTCTATACGTACGGGTTATTCTCCCGTTCGTAGCCAATTGTCGTCTTTCCCCCGTGACCGGGGTAAACAATGGTCTCATTCGGCAGCTTGAACAACGTGCCATGAATGGAGTCCATCAGCTCCTCATTTCTGCCGCCCGGCAGATCCGTACGCCCGACGGAGAGCCGGAACAGCACGTCGCCGCCGAACAAATGCGGGCCAACCAGGAAGCTGACGCTGCCAGGAGAGTGACCCGGCGTATGGAACACCTTGATCTCAAGACCCAGCAGCTTGAGCACCTGTCCCTGATCCAAAGCATACTCCGCTGGATCAGTAACGATAGGGCCACCAAGCTCCGGCCACTTCGTTGAGCCGTTACGATTCGGGTTGGTCAGCCAATCTGCTTCCGCGTCATGCAGATAAACCGGACAGCTCTTCAGCTTACGGATTTCACCAACGCCTCCGATGTGGTCGAAGTGGGCATGTGTCAGCAGAATCGCTTCAATCTCCATGTCGTCAATTCGCTTCAGCAGCGGCTTCGGGTTCATACCCGGATCAATGATGATTCCTTTGTTCTCATCGGGTCTCGACAGCAAATAGGCATTGGTCTGCAAGGGTCCTAATGAGAATGATTCTATCTTAATTCCTTCCAAGCTCATGCTTCATCCGCCTTTTAGAAAGAGGACAACAGGTCGCGAAGCTCTTTCACGATGACGGTTTGGTAGCCAGTACCTTCTCCGTATTGGCGTCCCATCTCCTGGCGCGCCACCTGAATCTTCTCATTATAGTCCGGAGCCTGACGGTCCGGGTTTTCCTTTTTGAACTGATTCATTACCGCCTGAACATTCGCTGGACGAGGTCCCCAATGTCCCAGAACATGACCGCTGAAATCAGTGAAAATAACAATTGGAATCGCTTCTCCGCCACCAGTCAGGAATTGAGCCATAACGTCCGGATGCTCTTCCTTAATCAAAACTTCAACCGGAATGCCGGAATTCTCAAGCGCACGAAATACTGCAGGCACATTGCGTACTACATCTCCGCACCAGTCGGCCATCAGAATCAAGCAGCGCAAATCATCACGGTTGTTCAAGGAATCAAAAAATTCCTTGTCATCCTCGTTCTCCCATGCAAAAGCGTCATACCATTCCACGAATTTCTCCTGGTTCTTGGTCATACCGTCAATAAACTGCTGCGGCTTTAAGCCAGTGCGAAGCTTAGCGGACAAGTTTGTACTCATTGAATAATGGCCTCCTTATAATTGGGTATATCTTGTATTGTATAGAAAAAACAGACTCTAAGCAATGCAAGGAGTCTGTCCGACGAAAGCAAGCCCGTGAAAATTTATTTCCAACGCGCGCGGGTCCCGAGCGCGTTGTGGCGTTGCATGGTGGTCGGTCGAACCCCACGCTCATTCCTGTGTTTATTGTGGGATTATTTGCCGAAAGCCAACAGCCTTGGACTCTTACTTGTTTAGCGGTAAAACCTCAGACTGTTTAGAAAGTCTGAGAAATTCCAGTTCATCCACTCGCTACCGACCTGCCCCGCATTACGGAAACGTTCCTCCCCCAGAGCGACGATTGTTGCCTAAAATAGGTATTAGATGAAAACTTAAGCTGCATCAGTATCCTGTTGCATCAGTGTATCCTGTGGGGGAACCGGTTCAGCTTTGGTTTTACCTTATACACCAGTGGAATGGATGGACCGGAAGCTAATCTCTATCTCCTCTTCAGTCGCCGTATTGGAGTAAGACACTACCTGCTTCATCGTTCTGCGAATTTGCTCCAGTGTGCCTGCCACAGTATTGCCGTCTACGGAAACAAAACAAAAAGTCCCAGCCTCATACTTGACTTCCCGCACAGTGAAACGGATTGGAATAGGAATGTAGGTCCAAGAAGATACACAGCTTTCACTACCCGTGTAGCCCTCTCTGCACTCATATATTTCCGCTCTTTGCTTGTCTCCGCTACCCTCCTCATCAGGTTGGCTTTTTCCATCCGGGTATAGAACAGGACGATCCTCAACCACAACAATCAATGCAGAGTAATCAGGAGCAACCGCAAACGGTTCATTCAAAGTATTCAGCAGTTTCTTGGCCTTCCTGTCTCCTTGATAAGCAGACTCCAGCACCCTCCGCATATATAGGTCATTATAAGGGTTCAAGATTCGCTTCATTTGCGTGCTCCCTGCCTCCACATTACTTACGCAATTACTTACGCTTTGCGTTTATTACGCTGAAGCAGCTTGATCACTACATAAAGTACAATGATGACTATAGCCCCAATGACAAAGTACTTCATTAAAGGAGCTGCCATTTCATCGATCTGCTCCCAGTTCGAACCAAGCTTTTCCCCCATATACACAAATAAAATGGCCCAAGGAATCGTTCCGAGTGTAGTGTAGAAAAGGAATTGAAGCATAGGCATTTTGGCCATACCTGCTGGAATGGAAATAGCTTGTCTCACTACAGGAACGAATCTCGCCGCGAACACCATGATAGGTCCGTATTTGTTAAACCAGCCTTCGGCTATATCCAGGAACTTCTTTTTCACTCCCAAATATTTCCCGTATTTTTCCACGAAAGGTCTTCCGCCATACCTACCGATCCAGTACAAAATAATTTGCTGCAGGACACAACCAACAGTTCCGAAAATAATGGCTCCAATAAAAGTAATATTGCCTTGTGAGACCAGATAACCACCATAGGACAGCACCAGCTCACTTGGAATCACTTCCAGCATGAGACCAAGTAGAATCCCCCAAACACCTAAGCCCTCAATAAATAAAAGTGCGCTGCGAACCAAATCATGTAACATATTTAGCTACTATCTTCCTCTCTTTTCGGGGACAAAGACCCTGCTCTTTAACCATTCTTATTCTATCATATATTCATTCATTCCAACCAGCGTACAAGCATTAAGAGACAAGCCGGAGCATACATTAGTACAAACAGGTAAAGGTGGGGATGGCGGGTGACCAAGGTAGTGATAATCAGCAAAAAGCAAATTCGCAACTGGGCTATTATTACATTCATGGCAGTGGGCGCGATTGGAGCCGCATGGTATTGGGGTCACAGCGGAGGAGGAAGCAATTACAGTGAAACTTCCAAGCCTACCAGCAAAGTGAATGAGGCAAAAGTAAATGAGACAACTAAAGCCGTGAGCGGCATGAACGGGACTGTCAAGCAAGCTGGTTTATCCGTAAATGAAAGTGGACAAGGCCGGACCATAAATATTGTTACAGGTGAATTCAAAACAACAGGAGCAGACGGTAAACCTATTGAAGCTTATCGCTGGGATCCCGGCACCATTCATGTCAAGCAAGGCGAGCTTATCAACCTCAGTATCTTTGGTGTGAACGGTACGAACCACCCTTTTATCATCGATGGTCTGAGCATTAAAGGCGAGGTAAAGAAAGGGAAAGAAACTGTAGTTTCCTTCAAAGCTGACAAGCCAGGCACGTATCGCATCATTTGTCTGACCCACCCGGATATTGCACATAACGGTCCCATGGTTGGCTATATTGTTGTAGATGCTTAATACATACGAGCCATGTTTAAAGTCATAAGCGCCCTGCTTGCTTCCAAAATCCATTAAACCCCGCCGCTAGCAACTGCGCCCGGGGTTATTCTTTTGCAGGCGAAGACAGTTTCATCGGGCGCCTCTCCCGCATACCATAAAGGTATGGAAGGAGTCGAACTATACCATGAATCCTACGGGCAATAGTATGAAGCATAAGCAGGAATTACCTACCGCACGCAAAATCAGGCGTTCCTGCAGTCGTGAGCTGTACCGGGCTCGCAAAAAAATCAATAAATGGATCTCCCCGGAGTTAGTCGAGAAAGCCGATGAGCTTTATTTCAAGAAGGTTGCGCTTAATTTGCTCTGGATTGTGGAAAATGGCAGCAACCGCAAGCTGCTAGCAGACTGGTGGGATGAGAACGTGTGCCCCGAGATCGCAGAATTGTGGTCTGTAGACCCGCTGCTGCTCGCCAAAGCATTCCGTGATTCATTCGGGGGATAACAAAGGGTTGGCTCCAAAAATAGCTTCAGTTACTAGGGGCAACCCCTTTACTCTCCAAAAGAGAACTTAATAAAAGGCATTGTTTTCCTCTACCTGCAAGAACTGATGTCCGACGATTAATTGCTTTAAGTCAATCCGGAGATGCGCTTGCCAGAGAAACGAAACACTGGTAAAGTGCATATTCGTTTGGTTTGGTCTGGTCAGTGGTACAACGCTTTTTGAACCGTTCGAGGATACTGTCACTTATTCCGGCCTCCCTTGCAGAAGCAGGCTACGAGGCAGGGTTGCTTTCATCCAGAAGAGACTAGGATTTTGGGGCGGCTGCCATATGAAAGAAGGGCAATAGATGGAAATCCTCCCGTTAATCCAGCCTGAATATCGTTTGAAATCAATCTAACTGGAAAAACTCCTGCTAATAGAGGTGATAGGGATGATATCAGCCAAATTACGTAGAATTAGCATGAGAAATTCCAGCTATAAGGCTTGGAACGCTATTTTGGGGGAAATTAGCATGACTTTTTCCTGATAATTGTGGTGAAGTTCGCCAGCCTGCCATGCAAAGCCGTAATCCACCAGGAACCCGCCCAGCACTTAGCACGCGTTGGAAACTATCTCATCTCTGCATCGCTGGGAATACCTAAAATATCCCCACAAAGTGGGGTCTTGCTTCGAAGTTGATTCAGATACTTTGCGGGGAGCCCCAGAACATATAAATTCTGGCGTGTAATATAATCCACTAATGAAGGGAAATCCCCAGCAACTATCGAAGATACGAAGCACCTGACAAAGAGCTTCAATCTATACCTACC